>DASVGC010000131.1:0-6451 GCA_036379735.1 Nitrososphaeraceae archaeon | reverse complement strand
TCTGTTACCATATTAGCTGCGATATTATTTTCGTTTTTAACATACCAATCTTATGTGACAAACTCAAATGAAATCCAAGATATTTCTGAGAAGAATATCAGGAATATTGCTTTAGCCAAGGCAGCAGATCTTTCCCATCTAACCGTAAACAAGTTAAATTCGGTTATAGGCAGTCTTGAACTCGTTTCCTCATCTCCAAACTTGATAGAGGATGATCTAGAGAAGTCGAAAATACTGCTTTCAACGGCTCAAGACTCTACCGAAGATATAGTGGATTCGTACTATTGGTTTGATAATAATGGGACTAACATTTGGTCAAGTTCATTTAAGAACGATATGATAGAAGAGAGGTTCAATGGATTTTCGATTGCATCACATGCATATTTTAAGGAAGTAAAAGACACACTAGCACCAGTTTATGGAGACACTCAAGAGTGGGTGGATCTTCAGCCCAAAATATTTATCGTCTATCCCATTTTGGATACAGAGAGCTCTACAGGGACAGAGAATAATGTCAACCAAATTTTTAAGGGCGTTGTTTTGGCAACTATCAATCCTAATGTTTTGGGACTGCTTTTGAACAATCAGCTCTCACCACTTACCAGTGCTAACATATCACTTGTCAATTCAAATGGCTTAATGATTCTAAAAGGAACTCCTGAATATTTTGGAATTAATTTGTTGGATCCTACAGCCAAATCCTTGAGCGAACAATTCGTTACTGATAATAGGGCTGCAAGTAATCTGATAGAAGAGATTAGATCAGCCCTATTAAACTCCAGAACGTTTTCGATAGATGTTGTTGCAAGTGGTCAGGATCTCACAGTTGCATATTCTCCGGTTCTATTGGATGGTAAACGTTTACTAACCATCATTTTAGCGTTACCGCATATACCTGAAGCGTCAGTAGAGAACTTGGTATTGCTGCAGAGAAATTTTGGACTCGCTGCCATGGTAACAATTGGGATAATCTCTTTTGGTATTTTTTATGGAGTTACTAACTGGCATAAAGAAATGAGAAAACAAGTGCAAAAACACAAGCTGGAACTAGAACAAACAGCTGAAAAATTAGCAATAATAGATCAAGGACAGAAAGAATTCATAGATATAGCTGCTCATGAATTTAGAACACCCATACAATCAGTTCTAGGTTATTCTGAATTTATACGATCGAGTCTAGTTAACTTCGATGACTATTTTTACAACCTTTTCAAAAATGCAAAGAGGCTCGAAAAGATTACCAATGATATATTGGATGTGTCAAAAATTGATAGTGAAAACTTTGAGCTATCAAAGATAAATTTTGATTTGAATGAGACAATAAAGAAGATAGTTGGAAATCATGAAAAGGAAGCTCTTGATAAGAAAGTAAAGATAATTTTTGAACCAAAAAAAGAGGAGATCAAAACAATAAGTGCAGATGAATCAAAAATCCAACAAGTTATTGACAATCTTCTTTCCAATGCTTTGGATTTTACCAAAGATGGAACCATTATAATAAAGGTTTATGATCTGTCAATCCGATCAGATGACAAGGATAACTCTGAGACACAAGAATCAATCGCCATAGAAGTAAAGGATACTGGATCGGGCATAAATGAAGAAATAATATCACGATTGTTTGAAAAATTTTCTAGGAGATCTGATTCTGGTGCTGGATTGGGGCTGTATATTGCTAAGAAAATAGTGGATATGCATGGAGGTAAGATTTGGGCACAAAACAATCGAGGTTCGAAAGGCGCTACATTTACTTTTACACTACCGCTCAATGAACAAACAATGTGACTTGTAATAGCGACTTGTAATAGCGACTTGTAAAGCCAAAGCACTCTAGCTTTTGCAAAGAAAGAAAAGATATCAGCTCAGCTCATGCTAATTGAGATTTAAATAAAGATGTAGCAAGTATTTTTGGATCTTTGATATATTTTTTCAGATGAGTCTAATTGTGTGGATATTTGGACTATCAGTTCACTTAAATATCTATGATATTGTAAAATACGTATGAGTTTGAAATTTAACCTATTATCGTTAACCATATCTTTGTTATTTGGTTTTTCTGGTTTTGGAATTATTGATTCTGCAAGTGCTCAAGTCAACACTTCTATACCACAACCGCAAGAATTACAAGTGATTCAAAATCAAAGTCAGATAAATGTGACTCAGACTAATGCAAGTCAAATACAGGGAAATGGGTCGGCTGGTAATATGAGCAATCCATGCGACCCTTCATATCCAGATTTTTGCGTTACCACATATTCTGCAAACTTGACCTGTACTGATATCCCATACAGGAATTTTACAGTGCTGGCTCCAGATACATTTGGTTTGGATTCTGATGGAGACGGCTTTGGTTGCGAAAATCTTGACGTTACCTTTGTGAACTCTAGTACCACAAACAAATCAGCTATCATTAATACTACTGTCCCCAGATAATTACTAAAATTATTTGGTCCTATAATGGGTAACATAGAAATAGTCAAAGAATAGAAGAGTAAAAAATCCTAGATTGAAATCTAATTCTTTAGATTGTGGTTGCTAAGCCTTACCTGAATAGAATGTTCGATTTCAATTGGATCAAGACAAATAATAATTGGTAATTCTAGTTCTTTTTCTGGTTTGAGAATCTGGATAAGCCTTAAATTAGCCTATCCGGTACAGCTGATTATCATTGAGAAGAATTAATTCAGATAATGCAAGATCCAATCTGTTTATTCTCTTTTGCTTTGGCAGTTTTTTGCTTATGAGCCTGCAGTTATCATCATATGTTTTAGTCTGGGGTCAAATGCCCAACCAAATAGAATACGTATATAATATTGAACAAATGAAAGGTCATCTTGATCAGGCAATTCTAAATAAGGAGAACGGAAACGATACATTAGCCAGGGCACATATTTTGCACCCTATAGTAGAAATATATGATTTCATAGAAGCTCCTCTTGTTACTGTTGATAGTAATCTAAATCACACACTGTATACTTCACTGAATGAATTGGCGCAAGATGTAGAAAATTTAGATGTATCTCAGTTTACTGAGGAGACGGAAAAGTCAAATCAGATGTTAAATGATGCAATTAAACTGGTAGTACCCCAAGAAAATAGTACATTGAATCTAATCGTGGCCTCGTGGTTACTTGACGTTGCAAATACAGAATACCAAGCTGGTGTGAACGAAGGAAAAGTGCTTGAAATAATTGAATATCAAGATGCCAGTGGCTTTATTTCCAGAGCAGAATCTCTGGTTAAGGATTCATTGCCGATGCTTGACCAATCGATGAAAGGTTCGGCCGAAGAAATACTGAATTTGATCTCTCCTTTGAAATCAGAAGTTCAGAATAGAGCATACATCCAGATACCAATTGACGAGTTAAAGCAAAAAATATCCAACATGACTGGGATCTAGTAACTCTACCTAATACTAGTTGTAACATTATCGTCGTTATCTACTTAGTCGGTGCTCAATTCCGTATCATTTTCCTTTTTCTCAAAACTTTTAACAATTCCAAAAATATAGATATATGAGAACGTATAGAATGTTACAATGAGAATATCATCTGAACTAGCAAAAGCAATTAATGATCAAATTTCCTATGAAGCATCAGGAACTCATGCGTATGTTGCAATTGCCTCATGGTGTGAAAGGACGGGATATAGTGGTAGTGCGGCGTTCTTTTTTGAACAAGCTGCCGAGGAGAATACGCATATGTTGAAATTCGTTCACTATCTTAATAATGCGGGAGCTGAAGCAATAATTCCAGCAACAGAAAAGCCTCAGAGCAATTTTGATTCTTTAGAATCTACTTTCCAGGCAGGTTTGAAAAGTGAACAGACAGTTACTAAACTCATTAATAATCTAGTGGAGATTGCTGAAAGAGAAAAAGATAGGGCCACGTATTCATTCTTACAATGGTTTGTAAATGAGCAAATAGAAGAAGAGTCATTGTTTGAAACTATTCTACAAAAGTTCGAGTTACTTGGAAGAGACAAACTGGCAATTTATCAAATAGACCAATCATTAGCCTCAATTAGATCTGAAATAATGGCTAAAGGTAACACACAACAAGCTCCGGTTAATTAGTCAACCTTTTTCTTTACTTTTAAAGTTCATTGACTTTATTTTAATCCAAAGGAGTGTGATAATAGATCATTTTTCCATGTCTATAAATATAATATCAAATCTGGGTTCTTATTCAATTCAACAGTAATTAATCCATTGGAAATAATTGAAAAATATTGGAGCTTGCAAAAGTTTTTACACCTCATCGAGTTAAATACTAAACACCAATTTACTATAACAAGGGATTATGTGATATAATATAATTGATAAATCGTATGAATGCTATATTGAGAGGAAAATTTCCTAAACTCGCCTCTTCTGCTGCTACAACAAATAATCAATTAAGAATTGGCGTTTTCGTCGTTACGTTTCTCATTCTTATTTTCACAAGTCCTCTTGCACAATCTTCTCTAGTGTATGCACAATCTGACCCATTTACTCCGTCTAATACCTGCTCAAAGCTTTCGGTCAGTGGTATTACTGCCAGTGGATCTGATTCGGTGAACCTGCCATCACATGCAATAGATCAGAATCTTAATACAAGGTGGTCAAACCTAGGACTTGGATCATGGATTCAGATCGATCTTGGACAGGAGAACGTAATTTGCACTGTAGGGATTAACTGGCATAGAGGAAATGAACGTGTTAATACATTTGTAATTTCAATTTCAAAGGATGGGAAAACTTTTGCTAATGCCTTCTCTGGTAAAAGTGATGGTACATCACTAACTGAACAAAAGTATAATTTTCAATCCCAGACAGGTAGATTTGTAAGAGTTATGGTCAATGGGAACACACAAAGCAATTGGATTAGTATCAGTGAATTAAAGATCTATGGTTACAAGGGTTTAACTGAATTCTGTACCAATAGCCAAGTTTCACAGGCAACTGCTTCTGCATCAAATAGCCAAACTGGTTTTCCAGCTTCAATGGCAGTAGATAATAACCTTAACACGGTCTGGTCTAATTATGGGATAGGCTCATACATACAACTGGATTTAGGTACAAGTAAGAACATTTGTAGCATTGATATTGCCTGGTATAAAGGAAATGTCAGAACGAATAATTTCGTAATTTCAACCTCTCAGGATGGGAAAACATTCAAAACTGCATTATCAACAGTAAGTGGTGGAAAGACTCTTTCTTATGAAAAATACGATGTTGTTGATACTAATGCAAGATACATACGAATAACTGTTAACGGAAATAGTCAAAATAACTATGCTAGTATATCAGAGATCAGAACACTGGTATCATCTTCAAGTACGTCGCAAGTTCAATGTACTGCTGGTCATATCCAGAATGCTAAAACGTCAGCAAGTCAGTCTGGATTTCCTGGTACTAATGTTCTTGATGATAATTTAGACACTAGGTGGTCAAATAACGGTGTGGGTTCATGGATTCAATTAGATTTAGGAACAATCAACAAGGTGTGTGATGTCAGTATTGCCTGGTATAAAGGAGACGAAAGGCAGAATAATTTTGTAATATCTACTTCAAATGATGGAGTCACATTTACAAATGTACTAAGCACCAAAAGTACAGGTTCCACACTAGATCCTGAAAAGTACAATATTGTAGATACTAATGCAAGATACATACGAATAACTGTTAACGGAAATACTCTTAATAGCTATGCTAGCATAACGGAAGTATCTCTAAATATAGTCTCAACTCCAGGATCAAACTATTACATAGGAGCGGCAGGAGACTGGGGTTCAGCCCGAAATGACAACTGGGAACAAACAGTAGATTTAATGATAGATAACAAGATAAACTTGGCACTCGGACTTGGCGATTATTCGTATGGCTCAGTAGAGGAATTCGAACCGGTAGTTGATGAGCTAAAAAATGCAGGAATTCCAATGAAAGGTGCTAAGGGTGATCATGATTCAAACTCTTATGCTGAATTATTCGGACAGCCATCCATGGTTTATGCATTTGATGCAGGACATGCTAGAATTATAATGCTAGATTCATATAAATCTCCTTCATCGAATGCTGCATTCCTTGAAAAAGAACTTAAAGCAACAATAAAACCATGGACAATTGTAGTAACGACAACACCTCTTTATACAAGCCCGTCTAATCACGGTGAAGATGAAGACCAAACAGAGATTTTGCAGCCATTACTAGATAAATACGGAGTAGATCTGGTAATGTGGGGTGATAATCATAACTATGAAAGGATAAAGTTTCCTAATAAACACACAGTTTTCATACAATCCGGAACTGGTGGTGAATCTCATTATGAATTTGACGGACAGATAAAGGAATCCGCTTATCAAAATGATAATGATTTTGGAATTACAAAATTAACAATTAGCAGTAATACGCTGTCCGGCCAGTTTATCTCTCATGGCGGAAAGGTTTTGGATAATTTCAGTATAATTAAGT
>DASVGC010000130.1:0-5122 GCA_036379735.1 Nitrososphaeraceae archaeon | reverse complement strand
AACATACCAAGGTTGTCTAAAAACTCATTTTTGTCATTTAGTTTAGGAACGATATACGAAATTGAGGTTTATTACAGATAATAGCTTTATCAGTATGATTTATTGAGTGGGCCAAGAGTGCAGAATTCGTTCCTTGCAAATTTCCAGGTAGCTCTTATCTATATCAAAACCTATGCATGAAACTCCCGATCTTATTGATGCCAATGCAGTAGAGCCTATTCCGATGAAAGGGTCTAGCACTACTTTACATTTATTCACTCCGTGTAATTTAATGCACATTTCTGGTAGCTTACTTGGAAACGTAGAGGGATGTGGCCTCTGTTTCTTGTCCCAAATCGTTTCATATGGAATAAACCAAGTATTACCTCGATCTCTTCTATCCTTGGTTGCCCTTTTCCAACGACCAATATTTGTCTTATCTTGATAAGGAACTCCAACAGAAAGTTTATCCAACTTAACATTACCATTTTTAGTAAAATGAAAGATATATTCATAACAATCATTCAGATACCTATCACTAGTAAGTGGTTTGAAATGTCCAACTGCAATGTCTGATAATATGGCAGGATACTTACCTACATCCGATTTTGGAATAGCAATGGACTTTACCCAAATGATGACATTTTGTAATGTGAAATGCTCTCTTAATACATTTGCAGCGTCTAAAGGTATCCACGGATCAGAAGGCTTGCTACCAATATTAATAAAGAAAGAGCCCTCATCTGACAGAACTTTCTTGATTGTTTCACCTACATTTGCCAGGAATCTCAAATAATCATTTCTCGGTAGAGTATCTTTGTAGCGATTGTATCTAACACCGATATTATATGGCGGAGAAGTAACAACGACATCTATCGTTTTCTCCAAAAGATTATTTCCAATCCCACTAATACAGTCACCGTGAAATAGTTTAATAGAAATTCCTTTTCGCATAATATCAAAAACTTTTACAGGAATTTCATGCTTAATTTTGATTCATCTTCTTTTCATATTTTGAAAGGGAAAAGCCAAATTAATTTGTATTAACTTTATGTTCTAGGATAAAGGAAAAAAGAATCAAAAATTTAAGGAGGATTCTTAGATCAAAACAAGATCATCTACTGAGGATATCATAACAACTGCTTTATTCCCTGCTAGGCCTTTCTTCATCCTAGTTACCACTTCTTCAACATCTGAGGAATTGACAACAGTAGCAATAACTTTTCTAGAATTAAATGTCAATTCAACTGTACCACTTCCTCTACCTGATGCGACCCTTTCCTTATCTTTGGTTACTCCCTTCACGTCATAGATTGTAGCCTCCAGATTAAGTTCCTTTAATGAAGAAATGATATCACTGACATTCTCAGATTTAACAAGTACAGCAAGTCTCTTCATAGTTCTTGATTCTTTTCCTGGCTTTTGTGCATATGTTACTTCAAAAGGCAATGTCGTATTGTCTTCAACCATTTCATTAAAGTAGAAATGCGAAGTATAAAAAGTTGATGTAAAAAATTGGTAATTAAATCAGACGGAAAGAAATGATACCTCTTTTGATATAATTGACTTTATGAGGATACAAAACAAGTTTGGAGTTCGATGTCAAAACTGCTGAAGGCCAATTCATGGATAAAGTAAGTGGTAATATGGAAATTCTCGATGTGAACCTGAAATTATTGGAATTCTTGGACTTGACAGCGTGTGGAATATCTTGTTCTTTGTTCTGTAGATGGAAATAATTATGCCAAGAATGCATGAATACTGGAAGCTTACTTTGGGAGAAATAGTGGAGTCCAGAATTTGCTTCGAGTCAAGATGACTCAGGAGTTCGCTAAGCGAAATGTTATTCATATGGGAAAGACTCATCCTATCCATTATACCGATATAGTAATTTGTGGGATTAACTACTGTAACGAGTATGAATATGATAGTTAAAGGACTAATTTATGGTGCTGCAGCTTCTACGCTCATAGCAGGAATTCTACATTTGGCTCTTGTTCCAATGTATCTCGGTCAGATGACGACAGAGGTCACTGTATTCTTCATAGCTTCTGGTCTGGCCCAGCTTTTCTGGATTTTGCCCACTGTCAAGAAATGGATAATGCCCTGGTATTATATCGGTATAGGTGGAACGATAGTCTTGATTGTATTATGGATAGTATACATACCTGGAGGCGGACATTCAATAGATGTTATGAGTGCTACTATCGAAGCTTTCCAAATCGCTTTCGTAATTTTGAGTGTATTGATAATTAAGAAAAGTAAACAAGAATCGATCAAGTCTAGGATGTAATATTACATTACATCTTTACTCTGTGTTGAAACATACCTCAAGTACTATAGAAATTGAAAATATCCGAATCATATTAATGGCATTATTTCAATCTGGTATGAATTATTAAATTCGGTAAAGTTGATTATTCTCTAAGAACCATTTTCAAGAACTGACAAGAAATTTCCAGACGGATCTTTGAACCAAGCTATCTTCGGTTTCCCCTGGAAAACTCCTCTGTCATCCGTTTTTAGGTCACCCTTATCATATAATTCAAAATGAATTCCCATCTTGGTCAGTTCATCTACTTTTCTATCAACGTCGTCAACCACAAAATTCAGTACAGTAAAAGTCGCAGGAATATGATCTGTTTTGCGATAAATGAATACATCATTAGATCCTTGTGTCTGCAAGCTTAACCCTTCATCTGACTCTGATATACCTAGTCCCAAAGTTTGTCCATAAAACTTCTTTGTCTCGTCTAAATCCTTGACTGAAAAACTGGAAAAAGCTTTTGTATTTTTAAAAACCATATACAACCATAAGCAAGAATAATTATTAAAAGTTATACAATTTTGTATTGATTTGGCCAGTGTTGGGAATCATGCAGATAATTGTTGAGAATGGAACGAAAACTCATGGACTAAAAATGCAGATTCTATCAACATGTGTTATGCTAATAGTTTTAAATTGATAGAACCATAATAGAATCTAACAAGATAATGACTAGGACTGGTAAACAGATGCTCTTATTTCCAATATTATTAGTAAATTTCACCGGTACTTTAGGATTCAGTATTGTTTTGCCTTTTTTAGTTTTTTTGGTAATGGATTTTGGAGGAAACGCTATTGTATATGGAATACTCTCTGCAATGTACCCTACCTTCCAATTGATAGGAGCTCCAATGCTAGGCAGATGGTCTGATATCTATGGAAGAAAAAAGATTCTTCTAATTAGTAATGTAGGAACATTTTTTGGATGGTTACTGTTCCTCTTTGCATTGCTTTTACCAATCTCAGGTCTTTTTGATGTTAAATTTTCTTTGATTGGAACTTTTGTCATTACGTTACCTCTATTGATGCTTTTTGTTGCAAGGGCTATTGATGGAATTACGGGAGGTAACGTGTCTGTTGCTAATGCTTATCTTGCTGACATCTCGTCAAATGAGGACCGGAGCAAGAATTTTGGAAAGATGGCGATATCGTCTAATTTAGGATTTATTATAGGTCCTGCGCTGGCAGGGGTATTGGGTGGAACTATTTATGGAGAAATTTTGCCGGTACTGGCTGCAATACTTATTTCCTTAGTTACTTTGATCGTAATACCGCTCACATTAAAGGAATCTAAACCCCTATCAAGTCAAATGCAGATTTTTGAAAGAGGTACTGTCAGAAAAGTTTTTGCTCATGAATGTAAGGACTGCTTTGATTCTAGAGAGAATAATAAGCTAACATTCAAAGAGGTCCTCAAGTTAGAACATATTCCATTCTTACTTGTAGTTTACTTTCTTATTTTCTTAGGATTTAACATATTCTACACGTCATTTCCAATCCATGCGGTAACCGGATTAAATTGGTCAGTAACACAAATTGGAATATTCTTTGTAGTACTAAGTGGAATTATGGTTGCAGTACAAGGTCCAGTTTTACGTAAAGCCCTCACAAGATTCTCTGAGGAAAAACTCGTAATAATTGGCAACATGATTTTGGGTATTAATTTTCTTCTATTCATTTCTAACAATATTATTTTATTGTATGCTGCTGCTGTACTATTTGCAATAGGTAACGGTCTTATGTGGCCATCTTTTATGTCTATTCTTTCCTATCGTGCAGGAACAACTCATCAGGGGGCGGTACAAGGTCTCGCAGGCAGCTTTGGGAGCTTGGCAAGTATCATTGGATTGACTATTGGAGGAATCTTGTATAGCTTGTTTGGATCAACAACTTTTCTGGTTAGTGCTATAGTAATATTTGCAGTTTCAATATTGTCCTTAAGACTTTTAAAAATGAAATAGTTTACCTTATTGGTTGTCTAAATAATAAAGTTAGATTTTGATGGTGTTTGTTCTAGTCCTGAAGATTGCTTACTAAAATCGTTTGAGGATTTGACCTTTGCAAATCGTAGCACTCTGGGCACGTCATACTTCCGAACCAGTACTTTATCGAACTTGTTTTCTTTTCACATAATTCACATCTTGCAAAGTTAAACATTAGTTGATATTAGATATGATGTTATATAAAACTTTTCTAGTAGATTTTCATTGATGGAACTCGAATTTTTTTCAGGATATTTCAAATTGGTTATATTTGGTGTGAATTACCATACTGCGTCTTTCATAACCATCACATTAGACAAAGTGTGTAATGACCAAATCTAATGAAAATCTCAAGGTGCGCCTGTACGTTCGCGTCCGAGTTGATTTCTTTCTATTTCTTATTTGGGGCCGTTACCCTTGCGAATATTGGTAAATGCATCGAAGAATTATTCTTCTTGATATGCTTTTGTTAAAGCGTCGATATCAAGCTTGCTCATTTGTAGCATTGCTTTCATGACTCTTTCGGTTTTCTTTGAATCCTTATCTTGTAGCATCTTTATCAAAGTGACTGGGACGACTTGCCATGAGACTCCATATTTGTCTTTTAACCATCCACAAACCTGGGCATTTTTATCACCACCGTCACTGAGTTTATCCCAGTAATAATCAATTTCTTCTTGCTTATCACAAAATATCTGAAACGAGATAGCTTCGTTAAACTTGAATATCGGTCCTCCATTCAGAGCCAAAAAATTCTGTCCCTCTATTTCAAAATCAATTGTCATCACACTGCCTTCCTTTTTCTTATGGATCTCATAACCTTCCTTTCCATATC
>DASVGC010000129.1:0-10487 GCA_036379735.1 Nitrososphaeraceae archaeon | reverse complement strand
GATATTAACGGTACGGTTTCTTGGGTGAAAGAGATATGGCATACGGGGGGATATACCAACAAACGAGCCGAAACACAAGTTACAGAACCAATTATTGGCAGATGGATTGGTTGGAAAGTTGTTGTCTACAATATGAATAATGATTCCGCAGTAAAGATGGAATCTTATCTTGATGACAGAGCAAATAATCATTGGATAAAGGTTACCGATTTGATAGATAGTGGTGGATGGTACGCTAATGAACCAGATCCTTTATTCTACGGCGCAAACTGCGGTAAGGCTAAAGATCACATAATAACAAATGGAGGACCTCTAGCAATCTTTAGATCTGACAATATGACATGGAATTTTAGGGACCTGAGTGTGAGAGAAATTCAACCCCCACTATCTCCGTGAACTTTCATTATTCCAGTCCTTTCATCATGAACAGTAAAAATCTAGTATTATCATTGACATAGATATTTGGTTACATTAAGGGCTTGTTTGAAATTGATTTTTGGTCTTAAACCTTTGCATCTGAATCCTAGCTCTTATAATCTTTGTTGACCACAGTATTAATACATGCCAGCTAGAAGCTTATGGCAAGGTAGTATCTCGTTTGGGCTTGTAAATATACCAGTTAAACTATATTCAGCAACAAATAACAAAGAATATGTTTTCAATCAATTATGCCAAAACGGACATAGGATTAGATACAAGAAATGGTGCCCGGAGGAAGAAAGAGAGGTTCCATTTTCAGAGATAAAAAAAGGTTACGAAATTGAAAAAAACAATTATATCGTATTCGAAAAGGAAGAACTTAACAAGATAAAATTAAAAACAACACATTCAATTGATATTAAGGAATTTATAGAATACAAAGAACTTGATCCAATCTTAATTGATAACAGCTACTATGTGGCTATTGATCCAAAAAAAGGAAACGAAAAGGCCTATGCACTCTTGGTAAAAATATTAAATGAAAATAATTTAGTGGCCATAGGTAAAGTTGTTCTCAAGGACAGGGAAAACGTGATAGCTTTGAGACCTTATCAAAGAGGTCTTGTTATGCATGTCCTGAATTATCTAGACGACATGAAGCCTGTGGATGAAATCCCCGAAATGGGAAACACAAAAGCAAAATTAGATACACAAGAAATTTCGCTCGGTAAGATACTAGTACAAAAGTATCGCAGCAAAGAGTTTGATATTGGAGATTATTCCGACACTTATGTTCAAGAACTAAGGAAGCTCATAGAGGCAAAGAGTAAGGGAAGAAAATTTGTTCCGTCCGCTCCGAAGGTAGCAAAACCCACCAAGGATCTTCTTGAGGCTCTTAAGGCCAGCATCGAAACCAAGAGGAAGTAAATACATATAGAAAAACCCATACTTATTTTTGAAATTCAAACGCAAATAACTTGGTAATGAAACTGACAGGATTAAATATACTACATACTTCATAATATGCAAATCATGGAATACGAAGACTTCGGTAAAAAGATGCTCGTCTATGCAGTTATTGCCATTGTAGGTGTATTTTTTGGATTACAGGCTATGTTTGGATTTCCGTTGTTCAAATCATTTGAAAGTGATAGTGTAAGTGATGCACGGGTTGTAATCAAGGATGCTAATGGAAACTGCGTAGTAGAAGCCACGGATAAAATTCCAAGGGTAATCCACAACTGTCCCTATGACAAAGAAGACATTGTATCAATTACATATAAGAAGGGCACACCAGATATTAGGACACATAGTCCAAAATCCTAGTTACAGAAACGAGTGGCCTGTTTTTTGGTCTTAGTAGCGTAATTTTCAAATTTATAAGGGTTATATTTGATGTTCAATATAGTAATATATGGACGAGGACTTTACTAAAAAATCGACTTGTTTATTATGTGACTCTGTTGTTGATCCCAAATCTGAAATTCAAATATGTTCAACTTGTGCAATAGTAGCAATGTCGGATGAAGATTTCCAGGACCTAAATTTTATTTCTCTTACTGAAAATATACATCCTATATCTATTAATGATAAAGAGAAGAAAAGAATATTCGATTTGTATGTCCCTGCACAAGATATGCGTCTGATCGAAAAAAATTATCAGAAAAAGAGTAAAAGAAATTAAGTGTGAAAATTATCATAAAAGATTAGTGAGTATGCGATCTGATTAGCAGTTATGAAAAAACAATGATAATCAAAATTAAAAACTAATTCTAAATCGCAAAAAATGATTACTGGAGTGCTAGGCTAATCTTTCTTGAATGCCTTTGCCTCATCTTTGGTAACATTAAACCAAACCTTGTGTCCATCGAATCGCACTGCTCTGGTTTTAGGTAAGTAGAATTTGTCTTTATCAACAATTCCTCTTTTTGTTACTACAGTATCTGCATCCAAGTCATGTACTTCGCCCAAATCATAATCATCAATACCTCTAGCTTCCTTTTTCATGACATCATCCCAGTTTGTAATTCCACTCATATACTATTTAAGGGCAACATGTGATATAAGGGTTAGAATTTTCTGCTCATGTTACATTTAGAAAAGAAGATTATTTACACTATTGTACATCTGAAAATTTGACTTGATTCTTTTATTTACATACTTCTATTCGATAGTTTAGTTACTTGGAAAAGTATCATTGATATAGAACATTAAATATCATGGGTACATGTTAATAAACTATTTTGCTGATTTTTCTCTTAGAATTCTATGAAGAAAAATAATGTATTGTATGCAGCGGTCTTTACAGTACTGCTGTTAGTAACAAGTGTAGCTTCAATCAATCTAAAAAATATTTATGGACAAGATGAGGAAGGAGGTATTGATACTGACAATGAGATTACGTCGCAATTAGGTCCCGAAGTTCTAACAAATGAGACGGTACCGTTTGCTGATCAAAATGGAACGAGCTTGATAAACCCCGGTGAAACAGGAGTTGAAGGCTTGGACAATTTATCAACTCCGTCATTAGGAAATGAATCATTGCTCTCTGAAGATGAATCCTTTGACACTGGAAATGAATCATTGCTCTCAGAACAGGATGGAGTGGAAGGTGAATTTGACAATGAAACCATGGCAACTGAAACTGAAGTCCCACCAGTAGACAATGCTTCCGGTTTAGGATTTGAAGATGATTCGGATATTATTTCACAATCAGACCAAGGGGTTACTTCCGACATTGATCAGAAATTAGAGTCTGTTGCAGCTGCCACCATTGGGGCAACCAATGCGACTGCAAGCGCGGATAATGAACAAACGACAAATGTTCAACAGGTTATCAATAACATTGCAATTGCAGGTAGTCAGGGTGGTGACATTAATGTTATTGTAAACCAGATTTCACAGATAGTAGCAAATAATCCCAATAGTCCTGCTGCAATTGCAATAAAGAAACTTGCACAGCTATACTCAGATGGTGATATAGATGAAATAGATATTGCAACTCAGCAAATCGGAACTCAAATAGCACAGGGAAATAACATTGAACAAACGCTAGTTCAAATAACAAATAATATTGAAAATAATATTAAAAATATAAAAATAAGCATAGACAATTTTGATAAAATAGTAGTACATCCCAATACATTAGATGTTGATAAGCAAATAATTACAGAAACGGTAACAACTATTAAGAAATCAAAATCTGTAGTTGATGTACCTCGTATACATATTAAATTTGACAATGATGAAAAGAACCTGGTATTAAGAGTCCTAAATACTAATGATGCCAAATACGAAATGCCATTTAGTAAAAGTAAGGGAGGGTTTGAGTTGGATGATGATGAATTTAGAGTAAAAGTTATTGGAGGAAAAGGAAAGATTCAAGCTGCTTCAATGGCCGAAATGCTAGGAGACGGTAAAGTCGGAGATAAAGAGTTCCTTGACAAGGATAGAAGAAATGGTAACGTTTACTTCAATACGGATGAAATAGATTCAGGAAAATATTTGCTGGAAGTATACATAAAATTGAGTGATGGTTCAATCGGCATGTGGGCACGTGGTTCAGTGACAGTTACTAATTAATAGTTTAATTGCGAAAGTCATAGTATAGGACTATACTATGCGGCTAAAAGTCCGACGACCCACCGGCGCTATAAGGACTCCCCTTAATGCTTATTACAAAATCCAAGTCATTTATACGCTTCAATAAATCAAGACCAAGGCTATGACTGACTACCATTTTTGTTCCCTTTAGATAAAAACCTGGTGCCATACCCGTAACGCTGATTACTCTTTCTCTTATTTGTTCAGTATCTTGATCGGGTTTGAGGATAATTTCTAAAGTGTAGATATTTTCTTTTTTTGCCTTCTCATCAAAAATCAAACGGACGACTAATAATGGATCCACTTTTGAGAATACTCTCTTTATAGCATTATCGGCTTCTGTAAATTCCTTCACAACTTCCCTAACGCCGTTTACTTCCTTATCACTCATTTACTCTTAATAGCTTAAAATATTGGTTATATATTTCGTATAACTGTTTAAACTAGATAGTTCTTTACTAACTCTGTATAAAATAGGTGTATGCAGGTACTCGAATCTAACCAATACTCTAACTTCATAAAATCAATTAACTCAGAGCAAACGCCCACCTGACCCAGATAGAATGCAGACATTGCTTGATGAATACTATCGCAATGTCATGATGATATTCGGATTGGAACGACCAGACGAAACAAAACCATCAGAGGACGATGATGAACCACGAACACCTGGTGCGCGCTGATTGAACCAAGTAATAAAATTTCCTCGTCTTTTTATTTTCTTTCAAATGCGGCACTATCCTAAGTCATTCTATAATGAAGACAGAAGTAAGCAAGTTATAGATAAATTAAATTTGAGTCAAATTTGGAAGGATACTATAAAAAAATATAATATTTCATTTTTAAAGTCTTAAGCACTGTACTTATTGTGGAATAACAAAACATTTTTCTCCAAGTTTCGATATGTTTAACGTGGTGTTTGGGATT
This sequence comes from Nitrososphaeraceae archaeon, assembly GCA_036379735.1. GTDB lineage: Archaea > Thermoproteota > Nitrososphaeria > Nitrososphaerales > Nitrososphaeraceae > TA-21. The sequence goes on along the minus strand of DASVGC010000129.1, from coordinate 5,537 downwards.
GGACAGGACTATCGAACAGATTTTAAAAACGATCGATAAGTTAGCCGATAATCCAGATGAACTTGCCTATTGGACTACAGCGGTAGAGACTGCAGCAAGAAACATGTGCATAGACGAAAATGAGAATATAGTATTTATTTACTGTCCAGATGAAAAAGTAGTGAGATTATTTCTAAAGGACAATAAGTCTAGGGATTGTTTAATCAAATCCATAGAAATTCAACTTCCATTGATTCCTGAATCACTTAAGGGATTTTTCAGTGTACTCAAATATAATTTAAAAAATGTAAAATTCGATAATTGATAAGATCGAATTTTAACTTATTAGTCTTGGTCATATTGTAAGAGTGTTGTTTTATATCTCAAACATGGACACAAATCGTTATGACATTTAGAACCATCTGGACTATGTTCATCTTTTCTGTGGCCACAACTAAGGCAGATATTATGTAACGGCATGACAAATACAGGTCACATTTGCTTATAACGGTTCAAAGTCTGATGGGAGGATGAAACGGGTACAACCGCCTTGGAGAAAGCAAGTTGGTCCTCCCATCAGTGTGAGACGGATGCATGTATTCAAAAAAATATTATAAAAAATTTACTCTGTGGATATCCCTGGAATCAGTTAGTTTTCTTCTCTAACTTTCATCGAATTCTTCTTCAATATTTTCCTCTCCCACCTCGTAGAGATCGCCCTCGAATTCCTCTTGTTGCTCTATGCCTTTGGAAGGAAGATCGGCCTCGCTAGCAGAATTACATACGGGACATTTGAATTCTGTTATCTGTCCTTTGAGATCTAAAGGGAATTCTTTTTTGAAAATCTCGTCGCATTTTGGACACGCTAAGGTTGCTTCAATGTTCTCGTTTCCGAACTTGTGTGCCTGCAATAGGTATAGTGTCTTTGTCATTCTTCGCAAAAATTACGACGTCCAAATATAAGAACGTGACTTACCTTGGTTACTTAGGGTAAAAAAATAAGAAAAAGGAAAAAAGGTAAATCTTATTAATTAAAATAGGTTCTAGCGCTTATTGAATAAAATTAAGATTTATTGTATCTTAGTTTTTATGTTCACAGTTTGTGTGACTTTATTAATCAATGCTGCTCATGCTCAATCATTAGATAATTCATCTAACGCTCAATCATCAGACAGTTTTGTTAATTATATAAATGACAATATGAAATTCAGCATCCAACATCCTTCAAATTGGAAAGTCTTAGATTTTAGTAAATTTTACCCTGAAGTTAGTTTTAAGATACCTGATAGGCAAGGCCCACAAAGATTCGAAACACGTTTGGAAATTTCTACTGTACCAGTTGAGGCCCATCCTGATACTGACACGGTTCCCATAGAAAATACCACCTTAGAACTACATTTCCAACAAGAAGTACGTGCCATCCAGTCAGATTATGATAAAAAAATAATTAGACAGAATAAAGTTACCGTTGCAGGAAATATTGGATGGAAAGTCGAATATACCAAGTTTTATTACTATACATTTAACATTTTTACTATTGGTAACGGGAATTTCTATAAACTATCATTTACTGACGAAGAATCAAAAGTTCCAGAAACATTACCCCTAGCCAAAAAAATGGTAGATTCGTTTCGAATCTTAAAATAGTTAGTTTTCCAGTTCAGTACATGAATCAACTTAGGTAGGTTATAACTACTGATTATTTGCGGCCTGCATCCTACTGACTAGTTTATACATATAGTCATGACATTGACACTCGCATCTTGTTTCACTTGAACTATTGATTATGTTTCCATCACACTTATCGTGCCGTTGTTCGATACATCTTGCGGATTTATTCATTTTTTCTCTAGGTATTTACTACAGCATTCATCTGAACAGAATTCTAGTTTTCCCTTTATAGTGCTGATATAAATAACACCGCTAACAAAATTGTTGAATTCATTTCCACATATAGAACAAGAGTTATACAATAATTATCTTAGCACTCATTCGTTATTAAGTCTTAGTAATAATTACCCAGCAAATTTTAGATCGAAACTACTTAAACTCGATACTCATATTGGAAATCGCATGTCAACAACAAAGTGTTATATATACTTAGTAGCGTATATGTATTGAGAGATTTTATTATGGCAATTCTTATGGTTTACAAGAGAAATTCAAAATTTGTAGATTTGTCTGAATTAGTTGAAAAACTTAGTAGTTTGGGACTAACGGATACTCTGAAAGAATATTATGGTAGCCCCTTTCAAAAGGAAGCAAAGAGCATAGTAGCAGGGCCTAGTTTCTTGCAATTCCTGAACAGATTATTTCAAATCCAAATTACACCAGGTGATATTATACACTTAGAATCAGCGGATAAGAGCAAATACTATATGCTTTCAGTAACTGGCACTTGGGATGAAATAATCAAACTGCAATAAAATTTGATATCTGATATGGGACAGTGTCCGCTTATAGGAAAAGTCATACGCGCATCTATGTTTTCTTGAGTTGGATTTAAATAACTAGAGTGTATATAATACTAGTGCGGTTCAGTCTGGATTTCAGACTATGAGGACACCGTAAAAGTGAGCCTCAGGAACCTCGAATTATTCCGTTTTCCTTTCTACGTGAACTATGGATAGAGGGAAGGAGGGTAAGAATATTTTATTTAGAACTGCTAGTACTTACATATCTGAATTTGATGGATCAGAAAGGATTAATCGAATTTACTTTAAGAAATGGGGTACCAGAAGTACTCTGTCACTGGGCCAAAGAAATAGAGAAAACCGCAAACAAGTTTTGCAAAGATCCAGAATTTAAGAGAATCCAGTTCAAGATCGATATGAATCGGAATGCGTTTATAGTTGCTCCTGAATACGAGGATGTTTTTTGCCTTATTCAATCATTTAAGCAACATGAAATGGATATACCTGAGCCTATGAAAAAAATACTCCATCATTCAATCGGTGTTTACATAATCAAAAGACACAATAAATATGAAAAATAATTTAAATACAAATAGAAATGTGTCAATATTGGTTTAAAAACTTTTTACAAATCAGATTAGCTAGTTTTACTCTGTAGACAAATCAATAATGGAAATTGTTATCCTAAAGTATTTTCAGCTTTTAAGATATCCATCTACTACTTTAACTTGGATTCAGAATACTCATTGTTCTTAGCCTTATATTTGGTCTAGTTTACTATAAGGTGTATTGGCAAAAGATCCCATATGTGGCATGTTTGTGGAAGAAAAACTTGATTCTATCAGATACACAATAAAAGGTAAAGAGTATCTCTTCTGCAGTACTCAATGTCTACATGAATTTACAGAACCAGAAAAGGAACTCAAAAAATTAAAAATCCATGTGGCCATAAGTATTGGTCTTACAATACCTATATTATTTTTGAGCTTGCCTCACATGCTTCCAATTCAGTTTGGGCATTTTCTTCCTATGAATTTGATGCATAACTCAAATTATATCATGTTTGTACTAGCCACTCCGTTACAATTTTGGGTGGGCTTGAGATTTTATAAGGGCTTTTGGGATGGGGTTAGAGCTAGGGCTTCAAACATGGATACACTTATAGCAATAGGAACTTCGGCAGCATATCTGTATAGCGCTGCAGTAACAATCGCTCCAGATCTTTTTCCATTTAAGGCAGTTTACTTTGAAACAGCTGCCGTTATTATTACTTTAATACTTGTAGGAAGATTACTAGAAACAAGAACAAAGGAAAAAGCTTCTAGTGCCGTAAGAAAATTACTTGATCTGCAACCACGTATGGCTAATGTGTTGCGACCAACAACTAGTCCTTCTGGACAAATACTTGAAGCTGAAATCAAAATTCCTATTGAAGAAATAAGAGCAGGAGACATCTTGTTAGTTAGGCCTGGTGAGAGTATCCCCACCGATGGAGTAATAATGGAGGGTATGTCATCATTGGATGAATCTCCTATTACTGGAGAGAGTATTCCTGTCGATAAATCGAAGGGTGATGACGTTATTGGCGCGACTATGAACAAGACAGGATTATTAAAGATTAAAGCTGCAAGGGTCGGACAAGATACCGTACTCTCCCAGATAATAACTCTCGTCGAAGCAGCTCGTACCGGGAAAGCTCAGATACAAAGAACGGTAGATCAAGTTGCAAAATATTTTGTTCCTGCAATTGTTATCACTGCGATTGGAGTAGGGTTAGGTTGGTATTTTATAGGAAACATTGGATTTACATATAGTCTTTTAGCGTTCGTTTCAGTAATCATTATTGCCTGTCCTTGTGCCTTGGGGATTGCAACGCCTGCTGCATTGATGATGGCTTCCGGCAAGGCTGCTGAACATGGTATATTATTCAAGGGTGGAGAATATCTGGAGATTGCAAGTAAAGTTCAAACTATAGTATTCGACAAGACTGGAACATTGACTGAAGGAAAGCCATCTGTTACTAATACTTATGACATATCTGAACCCAAAATTGGGGAAAAAGAACTGTTGAGATTGGCAGCCGTTGCAGAATCAGGCTCTGAACATCCATTAGGACAGGCAATCGTAAGTAAAGCTAAACAAGGTAATGTGATTCCAAGTCCAGAATTGTCCGAATCGGTTGCAGGACATGGAATAATTGCAAAGTATCAAAACCATGTACTTCTAGTAGGAACAAGAAAACTTATGATTGATAATAAGATTTCAATTCCTGAAAGTATTGAGTCAAAGTTAAGCGAACTTGAAAATATGGGTAAGACTGCCGTGTTAGTATCGATAGATTCTAAACTTTCAGGTATTTTAGCTCTTGCTGATACATTAAAGAAAAGTGCCAAGAATGCTGTAGGAGTTTTAAAATCCAATGGAAAGGAAGTCATAATGCTCACAGGTGACAATGAAAGAACTGCAAATCATATTGCAGCTGAATTAGGAGTTAAAAAGGTTATATCCCAAGTCCTACCACAAGAGAAAGAAAAAGTGATTACAAAACTCATGTCAGAGAATAAAATAGTGGCTATGGTAGGAGACGGAATTAATGATGCTCCAGCATTGGCTAGGGCAGATTTGGGAATAGCTATTGGATCAGGAACGGATGTTGCAAAAGAAACTGGTGATATTATACTAATAAAAGGTGACGTTAGAGATGTAGCAATAGCACTCGAGCTCGGAAGGAAAACAGTTTCCAAGATCAAGCAGAATCTTTTCTGGGCTTTTGCATATAATATAGGATTGATACCCATTGCTGGAGGTGTATTAGTTCCGCTACTCGGAGTCGGAATATTTGGATGGTTACCAATGTTGGCAGCACTCGCAATGGCCATGAGTTCTGTAACTGTAGTTGGTAACTCTATTTTACTTGGAAGATACAAACCAAAGTTCTCTCATGCACCAATATAGATCTCCAAATTTATCTTACAAAATAAACAATATGCAATTTTATTCAGCCAGTATTCTGAAAACCTTGCCTTGTCCAATAGATACTACATACAAGTAACCATCTGGGCCAACCGTGAGGTCAGTTATACCACCAAATCCCGCTCCGAATATGATCCCTTCTGCTCCAGAGGTGATTGGGTTACGAATGTA
>DASVGC010000128.1:0-4825 GCA_036379735.1 Nitrososphaeraceae archaeon | reverse complement strand
GATTGTGTGTGGACATTTACATATGCGGATGAATCATCTATGAGATTCACAAGATCAGATATTGACTTACCCTTTAGTGGTCCTTCCAATTTATCTGCCGTTATGCTTCCCTGAACTAATGCACCATTTACGGTATCTTTACTACCTTTGAATAGTGTTGCGACTACCGGACCGTTTTCACCTGCTTTACCTGAATGTATATGGGCCTGGGTTACTCCTTTAAGACCTTCTGCTTCTATCTGGTACCAAACTTTTGAATTGCCACTGTTTACAATAAATCCACTCATTCCTGTGGCCGTTACATCTGAATGCGACGGAACTTCATTTTTGCCATTTAAGGCTGTAAGGTAACCATTCTGTTGTTGTGCATTTACCTGATTTGCGAGTATTACTGAAACTGAGATTGACAGTATTGCCGCTAGAACCAGTGCTGTATAAGTTAATCTTGTCATTACTTAAAAAAAGACAAAATAATTTATTAATGACTATTAACCAGCGGTGCTAGAAAGCAAATAATTTATCAACAAAACAATAAACCGTAATAAGTCATGAGGTACTTATAGATCCTAAATAGCATGGGATGAGATTGATTATCTCGATTTATCAATAGTTTAACAACGGCTAGGTTTAGAGTTTCTCATTCTGTTATACTTTGCATCAAATTTTCTCGTCATTGTTATGGTAATGAAGACTTAAATTTCCAATGATCAGTAATATTTATCTCATAAAATGACTTTAATTGGTGATGCTTATCGATGGTTAGCAAGCAAATTCAGTTCTCGTCCCACAAATTTTAGTTGGGTGATTAATAATGGCCTTGCTGGTAGCGGGCTACCATTAACATTTGAACAATTCAGATGGTTGGTTAATCATGGGATAGGAACAATAGTTACAGTACGAGAAATACCTTTGCCATCTCATTGGTTTACCATGGCAGAGAAAAAAAGTTCAAACCATAATTCTGAAAAACCTAAAGAAGTAAATTACTTGCACCTGCGTGTTGAGGATTATCATTCTCCAACTGTGCATGAAATTGATTCAACGGTTAAATTTATTGAAAATGAAATAAAGTCAAACAGGCCAGTACTGGTGCACTGCGCTGCTGGAAAAGGCAGAACCGGAACTATATTGGGAGCTTATTTGCTAAGAAATGACAATATTGGTGCAAAGGATGCAATAACTAAGATTAGAAATATACGTCCTGGGTCAATTCAAACTGATTCACAGGAGAAGTCGCTTTATGAATACGAGAAGTATCTGAAAGATCAATCTACGAAAATTTAATGTGAATTCAGATTATTTTAGTAACAAACCGCATTGACCTAGCTCATGACAACATTTTATTGATACTGATTGATATTACATTATATGGATTTTGAAAAGTTAGAGGATCTGGCTACGGAAGTAAATTTGGCACGAAATCAGAATTTGAGATCTAAAGCTAAGGAAGTAGAAGAAGAAATGTTGAAAAGCTTGACAGAAGATCAATTAGATTTTCCAATCGAAGAAGATGTTCTAATTAACAATAATTCTGCCTCATTTGTATACAAAAACAACAAAACGTACCCCGCGTTGTTAGAATTTATTGCGCGTATATTACACGTTGATATTCCGATCAGGATTAAGGAATCGAAGTTTGGTCCAGGAGGCATCATAGTTAATGCCGGAAATAAGGAAGATGCACATCAATTATTACAGGATTGTTGCCGTGAGTTACAGATTCTGATAAAGGGAAAAGAAGGACACATTGACTAAAAATATTTTGATGATGCTCAAGAATTACGTTTTTTTTCAATTACATCCATGAGGTTCGACAGGTGGAATGGCTTAATCAGAACATCTTCGCTAGTCACTCTAAACGATTTGATTCCTGTAGAAGTTCTGTAAAGAGGATTGGTAGTAGTCAAGACAATTCTCTGAGCAGGTCTAATATGATAAATCTCTTTTGCCAAGTCGGTTGCCTCAAGGTTACCCGTTAAATGAGTATCCAGAATAATAATGTCATAATCCTTTTGTTTTATCGCTGATAAGCATTCATTACTTTGAGAAGTCACATCTGCATGTATATTTCTCTTTGTAAAAAATTCATCATATAGAGTCATTAAATCTGGATCGGTTTCTACGACAAGTATGTTTAATTGATTCTTTTCATACGGGCTTACCAGTTCACTAAGGTCGTATTTGTCTAAATCAACTAACATATCATGCGAACCCATGATTTTGGATTTCGAATCTAGATTATGTACTAATACAAGTTGCGGGTGAGGGCATATTACCGTTATATGGTAATTGTTGCTGCGCCATTCATCATGAACATTCTGCCACCAATTCTCAAGAATCTCGGACTTTTCAAATGATTTGCTTTCACACATACTGCACGCGGCATCGGCAAAAATAGTTACTTTTTCCTTATTACCTTCTACTCTAAGATCATCAATCATTTCTTCTAACCTATTCTTGAGTTCCTCAAATGGAAACAAGTTTCCATTTAATGCTGATTCATAATAGGGCCTAAAATTTATTATTTGTAAATTTTTATTACGGATATTCTCTTTACAGTTCTTTATTTTAACGGATAGCTTTTCTATGCTTAACTGGTGTGACTGGTCTAAAACATGAACCGATGCATATATACAAACATGTCCATCTTCAAGCGCACGGTTTATCCAATATGAAGCTGCTTGTACACGCTCTTCTTCTTTTGCATACATGAGCATTACATGGTTACCATTTGAAATTTCATATGGATCGCTATTGTTACTCATTTTAATCCTGCTTGTTTGATTCGCTTATCTTGATGTGACAACACTACACCGGTTACATAAATGACCATAATGGTTTATTAGAGTTATTATATTGATTCGGATATGAATAGAAAAAATCACTTGTCATTATATTATTTTGCTGATGAAGCATTAGGTATTACTATATGCATTGACAGTGTCATTTTGAATACTTTGAGAAAAAATGGAAATGATGCTAGGCTTAGAAGTGCTAAATTATTCTTTAGTTTCTTATTCCTCGTTTTTCCACATCATCTTTCTCATTTCTTTACCAACAGTTTCTAATTGATGTTTTTCCAGTTGATTCATGAATCTAACAAATGAATTCTTTCCATCTTTTTTGTATACGCTAACCCATTCATTTGCAAATTCGCCAGATTGTATGTCTTTTAATACCTTTTTCATGTTTTCTTTTGCTTGGTCATTTATTACCATTGGTCCTCTAGTGAGACCGCCATACCTTGCAGTCTCGCTAACGCGATTGTACATACCAGTAATCCCATATTTGTATATAAGATCTACAATTAGTTTTAATTCATGAAGACATTCATAATAAGCTACTTCTGGTTGGTAACCAGCTTCAACCAAAGTCTCAAATGCGTTCAGTACCAGAGAATGGGCACCACCGCATAAATCGACTTGTTCTCCGAACCAATCAGTTTCAACTTCCTCTTTAAACGTAGTCTCAATAACTCCTGGCTTTGTGCTCCCTATTGCTTTGGCCATTCCTAAAACAGTGTTCATGGCGTTTTTAGTAAAGTCCTGATAAACAGCAACAAGTGACGGAGTCCCAAATCCTTCCTGATATAACTCTCGAACTCTCTGACCTGGTCCTTTAGGAGCGACCATTACTACATCGACATTCTTGGGCGGAATTATCCACTTCCAATGAATTGCTGCGCCATGTGAAAACGACAGCGTTTTTCCTTCAGAAAGTCCAGGCTCTATATCGTTTTTATATACATTGGCCTGCTCCATGTCGGGAGTCAGAATATGTACTATATCTGCGAGATTTGATGCCTCCTTGACTTCTTTTACTACATGTCCATCATTTTCTGCAATTTTCCATGATTTTGCTTCCTTGTACAATCCAATAATCACATTTAATCCGGAATCTTTCATATTATTTGCCTGTGCCCTTCCCTGAATACCATATCCTATTACGGCGATAGTCTTGTTCCTGAGTTCCTCAAAAGAAACATCGTTATCAAACCATTTTTTTGCGGTCATACCTAGACATAATTCTGTAACGATATTTATAGGCAATTCACCTGTTTCGTCTAAATTAGAATTTCTAACTACAATTATTGATTATTTTGGGTAATTGAAATTACCCTAATCTTGAAGAGTCAATAATGCAGATGATTCTGCAATTATTGTTAATTCGAGTTTCCAGATGTGATATTTCTGTCAACTTTTCTCATATGCAGTACATGTTTACATACTTGAAAATTAATTGACATAAATCATCGCTATTGTGCTTGTAGATGACACTTAGAGGTTTGTATCGTAAGTCTTTAAACTGCAGAATCATGAATATCTTTTTAGAAGGGCTATTCTTCACCGGATTTGCCTTTCTCGTAGGACGGTTAGATATCCCTCTACCGTCCTATTTACCAATGTTATCCACTTTTAATATCACAGACATTCTTTTTATCATTCTCCAAAGTTGGAACAATAAAGGTTTCATTATCTTAATCTACTATCTCGATTTTTGCATAACACTTGTTGCATTCTAGAATCAAGAAGCCTTTGTTCCTGGATAAAACGGTGAATTTTTTATTTCCACACTGTTTGCAGATTGGACATGTTCTTTTTGGCAAAGTCATTGCATTGCACCGATGTACTTATTTGAAGATTATTTGACCTCAGGATATTGTCTTATATCTCCTTCGCCATCTTTTTGAGTCTCGAAGAGAACTTTTATTCTATGTACTCCTTCAAGGCCCAAAATAATTTCGTATACTGCATTTGGTACCAAATCTCTCCATTCCTTGTTAAGGACAATGTTCATTCTAATATTGGTGCCATTACATTCATTT
>DASVGC010000127.1:0-2038 GCA_036379735.1 Nitrososphaeraceae archaeon | reverse complement strand
TTTCGTACTTCTGTTAACATATTTGCAAAATCAATAACTTTGGTCTTGTTTGATATTCCAGTATGTCCAGAAACAATCTTAGTCTCATCATTAATTATTGATGATATCATTTTCAATGAAGCGATCAATCCATCTATTGATCCACCGCTTGATATATCTATGAACGGAAATGACTTGTCACTAAAGTCATCTCCAACATGAATTACGTTACTCTTTGGAAAATAGATTACGGAGTCACCATCCGTGTGACCATTATCCATATGGATTACTCTTATTCCCTCCCCATTTTGATAGATTGTCATGTTATCTGAGAATGTAATAATTGGTAATCCTTTTTCAGACAAAGGTGAAACCGATCGTTTGAAGAAATCGGAGAATTGTTCTGTACTAAGACGTTTTCTTACGTTATCATGTGATACTATCATTGCTCCTGCCTCTCCAAGATTCTCATTTCCTCCTGTATGGTCTGGATGCCAATGCGTATTAATTACAAACTCTATAGCTTTATCAGTTATATTGGAAATTGCATCTTTAATTTTTACAGTAAGAGGAGCAAATTGATCATCTACAATGAAGGTACCATCTTGTCCCACTGAGACCAAAATATTTCCTCCTGATCCTTGGAGCATGTAGATATTATCTGCCAATTTCGTTGTATTGATTATAATATCCTGGTCTTGTCCATAAACATAATCGAAATTATTGATATTACCATGAATGAACAATAATCCACCAGCTACAACAAATAGTAATAATGTGTATACAATTTTTTTATTTCCTTGATTTATAGCCATTAAGGATAAACTCTTACAATTTTGTAGATCCATTTATTAATTTATTTCTGTGTCCGTCAATAAAAGGTTTTGAATATCTAGATGCGTCGCTCAATTGGAAGAAATTAATCAAAATTTGATGTTAAATATGGATTTACTATGACATTTTCTTTATGGATGCGATAAAGAAATCAAGTTTATTCTATCATATTATAATACTTAATCTGATTTATTATGAATATGGTGGGATAATAATTGTGGTATGGGAGCAAAAATGATCAACATAAAAAAATTTTATTATCTAACTAATTCTATTCCTATCTAATTTCAATAAAATGAAGATCGAAAAAGCATTATTTAGAATTGTTGGAATGTATTGCGTTAGTTGTAAACCAATAGTAGAAAAGCAACTCAAGAACGAAAAAGGAATTAAGAGAATAGATCTAGATTACATGACGGATAGTGTAATAGTGGAATATAATTCGTTATTGATATCAAAGGAGGAGATTAAAGAAAAATTGGAAAAATCTGGATACAAATTTGTGAGGAAATCCTCATATAGATAAATGATCATTTATAAAAAAGGAAAAAAATTTTTATATTTGTATTTTACCTATTAGAAATCCAATGAGCTACTTCTATTAAGTCATCTTTTTTAGAGTCATGTAACATAGTTTTAGATTTTTTAACAAAAGAGCTTGGCTTGTATCTTCCAAGCAATAAAGAGTTTCCGACTACTGTTACAGAGCTCATAGCCATTGCTAATCCTGCAAGCATTGGAAGCCATCCGAAAATTCCTAACCCAAGAAATGGAACCAATGCCCCTGCTGCGATAGGGATCAAACCTGTATTATAGACGAATGCCCAAAATAAGTTCTGTTTTATTTTAGAGACTGTTTTTCTTCCTAGTTCCAACGCTGTAACAACATCCATTAAATCATTCTTTATCAGTATGATTCCACCTGTTTCCTTCGCTACATCTGTTCCAGAACCGATTGCGATTCCCAAATCTGCTCTTGCCAATGCAGGTGCATCGTTAATTCCATCTCCAACCATGGCAACAACTTTTCCTTCTGACCTTAGCTTGGCAACTACTTCTTCTTTCTGTTGTGGAATAACTTGAGCTATTACTTTTGTTATTCCAAGTTTTGAAGCAATTGTTTTTGCAGTTCTTTCATTGTCTCCTGTGAGCATTATAATTTCCATTCCTTGAGATTTTAATAGATCGATAGCTTCTTTTGCATTTTCCTTAATAGTGTCTGCAA
>DASVGC010000126.1:0-5062 GCA_036379735.1 Nitrososphaeraceae archaeon | reverse complement strand
AATTGTTCCGGTAAATACGCAAAACATTACCATCAACCTCCACATATCTCCTTTCGAGGCTTTACTCATCCTCACACCAAGATATTCAAATACCCCAGTTTCCCCCAATATGGCCACAATTATCATCATTCCTAATAGAAGACCGATTGTATTGAAATCTATGGAACTAGCTGCAAACTCAAAACTTGCAGTCGCATCGAAGAGTCCAGTTAAAATTCCTACAATTATGACAAAAGCTGCTCCTACCATTGCCATAGTAGTCCTATGAATCATTTCAAAGGAAAGGAGTACGTAGACAGCCAAAAGACCCAAAGATGTAAGTCTGAGAGATAACGAAATCTCAAACCCAATTAAATCCGGAATGACTAGAAAAAGAATTACTACGGTAGCAAGGACTGCAAGTCCTGCTAGCCTTTTGTTTTTTGCCAAGAGCAGTGTTTGTGATTTCATGATCTAATTCAATAGTGATAGTTTTTTCTTTTGAGGGCAGCACGGTCAGTTCTAGTTCTAACTGACTCAGAAAAGCACATTAGATTGTATCCATTAGGATTAGAGAATAGACAGCGATGAGCTATAGTGGAGTCATCGTGTCAATTAGCCTTGCATTTGTTATCTGTCCGTCTTTTTCATTTATCAAAAAGTCTACCGTGTATTGTAAGCCTCCAAGTAAGAAAGTTACCTGAGCGTCCCAGGCTTCTCTATTCTGTTCATTTGGAAATGGAAGTAGAGTTCTAATTCTAAAAGCTTCAATATCACTTCCATACAACGCTTCAGTTGCTTTTCTTGCTGCTGATTCGACTTCTTTTTCCGTGTGGACCGGATTCATAAACCAAAGTGTATTTGCAAAATATATAAGCATTATTATTCTCAAGATAAGACAATTTTGAAACTAAAATAGATTGTATAGTCGTGAAAGTGATAGCTTTTGCGCGGCTTGCGTAGTTGCCACCTTTCCATCAACTTTTACAACATAAGTCTCTGGATCAATTTCTATTTTAGGTATCAAATTATTATATACCATATCTTTCTTAGATATATTACGGCAGTTTTTTACTGGCAAGAGTTTTTTCTTTAGACCCAATTTCTTTTGAAGTCCGTTTCTTATGGCATTCTTAGAAGTAAACGTTACTGATGTGGAGTAGTTAGCTTTTCCCATGGCCCCAAACATTGGTCTATAATAAACAGGTTCAGGAGTTGGAATAGAAGCATTTGGATCGCCCATTAGAGAGTATGCTATAAATCCTCCTTTAATAATCAGTTTGGGTTTTATGCCAAAGAATTGAGGTGTCCAAATCACAATATCGGCTAATTTCCCTTTTTGAAGCGAACCTACATAATCTGAAATTCCATGAGTAATTGCTGGATTAATAGTAAGCTTTGCTAAATATCTCTTAACACGCAGATTATCATTTTCGCCTTTTTCTTGTTTTAGTCTTCCTGACATCTTTTTCATTTTGTCTGCGGTCTGCCATGCCCTTGTTGTTACCTCACCAACTCTACCCATAGCTTGACTATCAGATGAATACATGCTAATTGCTCCAATATCGTGCATGACATCTTCAGCAGCTATTGTTTCAGCTCTTATTCTCGATTCAGCAAATGCTACGTCTTCTGAAATTGAAGGATTCAGATGATGGCATACCATCATCATGTCAAGATGTTCTTCAAGAGTGTTAACAGTAAATGGCCTTGTTGGATTGGTCGACGAAGGCAAAATATTGAGTTCACCTGCAATTTTTAGAATATCTGGTGCATGTCCTCCACCAGCCCCTTCTGTATGATATGTATGGATCGTCCTACCAGAAATTGCATTTATTGTATCATCCACATATCCACACTCATTGAGAGTATCAGTATGTATTGCCACCTGAGTGTCTGTTTTATCTGCAACCCTTAGAGCTGCATCTATGGTAGCAGGGGTGGATCCCCAATCTTCATGAAGCTTTAGACCGCAGGCCCCTTCATTAATCTGTTCCATGAGAGCAGGTTCCAATGAGTCATTCCCTTTTCCCAGCAACCCAAAATTTACTGGAAATTCATCCAAAGATTCTAGCATTCTGTGAATATTCCATGGACCAGGACTGCATGTTGTAGCTTTAGTACCTTCAGAAGGACCTGTTCCCCCACCAATCATTGTGGTGGTACCGCTACAAATTGCTTCTACTATTTGCTGAGGAGAAATAAAATGTATATGAGTATCTATCGTTCCTGCAGTGCAGATCGTATGTTCACCTGAAATAACTTCAGTATTTGAAGAGACAATCATGTTTTCAGATACTCCGTCCATAACATTCGGATTACCTGCCTTACCAATACCCAAAATCAACCCATCTTTGATACCTATATCTGTCTTGATGATACCCAGTATTGGATCCATCAAGATGGCATTAGTAATTACAAGATCTAGAGAATTTTTGCTTTTTACACCACTCGCCTGTCCCATGCCATCTCGAATACTCTTGCCTCCTCCAAAAACCAGCTCGTCACCGTATGTAATGAGATCTTTTTCAATTTCTATTATAAGGTCTGTATCTCCCAATCGGATTCTGTCTCCCTTTGTCGGACCATACAATTCCACATACTGTTTCCTAGGAATTCTTAGAACCATGCCTATTCTTCTACCAGGAATCCTTTTTTCTTCAATTTTGAAACAGATAATGCTTTTTGTTTATTTGTCAGTTTACCATTAACAAGACCATTAAAACCAAAAACAATTTTTTTTCCACCAAATTCAGTTAATTCTACAATTCTAGAATCCCCTGGTTCGAACCGAAGAGATGTTCCTGACGGTATATTAATATGATAACCAAAGGTCTTATTCCTCTGAAACATTAGAGCCTTGTTTGTTTCAAAAAAATGCGTGTGAGATCCTACTTGAATTGGTCTATCCCCTGTATTTTTTACATTAATCTTGATTGTTTTTTTTCCTACATTTGCAATTATTGGGTTCTTAGATAAGAAATATTCGCCGGGAATCATGATTTTATCCTCATTATTCAAACAATAGGGTTATGAACGGTCACTAATTTGGTACCATCATCGAAGGTTGCTTCCACTTGGACACTCTCTACCAGTTCTGGCACTCCAGGTAATACATCTTCTTTGTGCAAGACATGCCTTCCCGAGTTCATAAGATCAGAAACGGATTTGCCATCACGTGCACCTTCAAGAATATGATCTGCTATTAGTGCTACGGATTCAGTGTAATTGAGTTTTAAACCTCTTGTTTTTCTTTTTCGTGCGACTTCTGCACTCATGAAAATATACAATTTATCGATATCTCGTGGGGACAAAAACATTCTAAGCTCAAAAAATTATTATAAAGTCATATATTTATAATTGATCTCAATTATCAATTCAAGACGAGTTTTCCATGGATCACAAAAATATACAGTTACTTGCTAATGGTGTTAAAAGAACCTATGGTACTGAAGCACGGAGGTATAATCTCCTTGCTGCAAGGTTGATAGCTGATCTTGTTAAAGGATTTTTGGGTCCAAGAGGACTTGAAAAAATGTTTATCGATATCCTCGGTGAAATGACCGTTACCAAGGACGGTGCAACATTCCTAAGAAAGATTGATGTTGAACATCCAGCTGCAAAGGTAATAATCGAAGCCTCAAATGCTGTGGATAATGCAGTCGGAGATGGTACTACTTCGGTGGTTGTACTTGCAGGTGCACTAGTTGAAAAAGCAGAAGAATTATTACAAATGGGTATTCCTCCACAGAGAATTTCCGATGGTTATTACAATGCACTTAAAATGGCAACTGAGATTATTAGGGATGTAGCTATAGAATTTACAAATCATGATAAAAATACAATGAGATACCTTGCTGATACTTGTTTGAAATCAAAGGCAGTCAATCAATTTACCGAAGAGATGATGATTCCCAATATGGTTGTCGACGGAATCTGTAAGATCGCCGATTTTTCAAGAAGGTATGTTGAAGTAGATGATATCAAAATTGAAGAAAAAATAGGAAGTAGTTCTGAAACCGAGCTTATTCATGGAGTTGTAGTTGACAAAACAATAGATGAACCATCAATGCCTAAAGTTATTGAAAACGCAAGAATTTTGCTTCTTGACAGCGATATTGAGGATGAACGAACCAAGACCGATGCTGAGATTAGGATTTCAGATCCCAGAGAAATTAAACAATTCCTTGGTAGCAAAACTAGTAACTTGCTTCAAAAGATTCAGTATGTAGTAGAATCTGGCGCCAATGTTGTATTTTCTCGTGGTGGAATAAATCCTCTTGCATTAAACCATTTTTCCAGAAATAGGATCCTGACTGTTAAGAGAATAAAAGAAAATGATTTGTTATGGTTATCCAAGGCAACGGGAGCCAGGGTTGTCAGGGACCTTGACATGATAGACAGTGATGACATAGGTTATGCTGCAAAGGTTTATGAAAGAATGGTTGACGATGACAAGATGGTTTTTGTTGATGGATGTACAAATCCAATGTCAATTACTATACTATTGCGCGCTGCCTCAAAAAAGATACTTGATGAATTTCATCGTACGGTCCTTGATTCTATACATGTTTTGAGAAATTTTGTCGTTGAACCAAAAATTGTTCCGGGAGGAGGTGCGGTGGAGGCTTTTCTTGCCATGGCCATAAGAAAAAAATCATATCAATTCCCAGGTAAGGAACAGATTGTAATTCAAAAATATGCAGAAGCTCTTGAAGAGATCCCCCTAACAATTGCCAGAAATGCCGGGATGAATACTATCGACATAGGAACTCAATTAAGAGGAAAAATAACTTCTCAATCTTCATCAAAGGCTATGAAAAAAAGAAAGGGAAAGGGAAAGGGACCTTACAATAATCGTTACTGGTATGGTATCAATGCAATTGATAGAAAAATAGATGACATGATGAACTTGCATGTGGTAGAACCCCTTACTGTAAAAGAACAGGTTCTTGTTACCGCGACGGAAGCTATCATATTGCTTATGAGAGTCGATGATGTAGTCATGAAGAAGCCAGTTGAAATGCATGGACATACTCACACTCATTTGGACGGAACAACACATTCTCACAAGGGTGGAGCT
>DASVGC010000125.1:0-7587 GCA_036379735.1 Nitrososphaeraceae archaeon | reverse complement strand
TTGACTAAAAAATCACTCTCTGTAAACCCATGGCATTAATATAAATATTTAAAGGATGCTCTAGTCGATCCTTATTCTAAGAACATAATGTCTGCCTTACCATATATGAAATGTATGTTCCACTTGAATATTGATTTAGACAGGGAATACGTATGATTGTTTGATAATTTCTAATAAATTTGTGGTCGTTATTGAAATTCATGTAATGGCTTGTCCTTGTGTAGCTCGATTTTCTTGTTGACTGCTGCCTTGTGTTTTTTCAATATGTGCTCATTTGCACAATTATCATGCATTACACCAATTTCACAGAATTCACAGGATGTAACAAAATCTTTGTCTTTTAAAATTTTCTTGCAGGACTTACAAAGTTTTGTTTCTATATCATGAACTGAGAGGGGTTTTAGCCAAGAATCACGCCAAAGTACACTCACCATTAACATTCAACTTTGACTCATCTTATTTATTTAAATTGTATTAGAATCCACGATTCCTTGGTTGCGATTTTTCTATATTCTTTGGAATGGAAAGTGAGATCATTTTAATTTTTTATGTTGATATTTTATCAACCAACTAATCATTTTATGTTGTATAAATGCCAGGGTCATCAATAAAGCTTCAGCTGGGAATGGCTCTCCCTTGGCATTTATGGCGTTACTATATCTATGGCAATCATTTAACATTTGTAAAAATAATCCCCTGTCAGCAGAACATAACGTATCAGCAAAACCTTTCCATGATTCGATTTCTCGTATTAAAATGTCGTCATCTGGAAATAAGCTCATAATCCTACACTTTTAAGTTAAATATATTTTTCCAAATTTTATATCAGTTTTATACAATTGAAACAATTTTTTGTAATGATGAAATACGATGGACATTAAAATAGCTTGTATTCTGACAGGTCTGACACATTGATAAGATGCAGTATTATATAGACGCGCAAGTAAGAACATTTCGTCAAAAATCTTCTTGTCCTCCTTGTCAAGTAAATTCCGAAATTGTTTCCATTTTCGCTCTTCCATTATACTTGAGATTCTGAATGATGGAATTGTTCTACCCATTATATCATCTACTTATTAGAAACTATTAGTAAGTCACTTTTGGATATAACGTATTTTCTATTAATGGTAACACAATTAGTAATATACTTGGATTCATTTATTTTCATGGTAATTCGTTCACTGGATTTGCTTTGAATAATTTCTATATTTTTATTAAACAACGGAAATAGAGTTTTGTAATATAAATCTGAAATAGAAAGAAGTTTATTTAATAGTATTGAAGTTATAAACAAGACATTATTTTTACGTGATAATTTAAATATTGCATCCATAATTTCTTTTATTAAAAATTCAGCTTCCTTGATATCTATTTGATCTTGATCAAACATATCAAACAAATTTGGAATCAATATAAATTTAGCATTGAATTTGTGAATCATCTTTGGTAAATTATAGACTATTAGATGCACAAGCTGATATAACGTAAAAACTCTTGTTACAACTACTCTTTGTAAAATTTGTGTAGTACTCAATCCATACTGTCTTGCAAACTCTACATATTGATATACATCTATACTATTGCCCGCATCTATAACTAACACATTTGAATTACGAGATTCATTGGGTATAAAACCACCAGATCTTCTAGGAAGTAAGCAACACGCACCAATTCTTGTTAAAAGTATATTCGTGAGTTCTGAAATTCCAACAATACACACAATATCGTTAACTTCGAGTTCTATTGAAGATTTTAATCCTCTAATTTCAAGTTTAATGTTATTTAGATATTCATAAGCATTTTGGAATCGTGGTTTGTAATTATTTTGATTAAATACAGTAAGATGAGACATAAGCTCTTTCTACAATCTTGGAATATTTAATAAAGGAAGCTCCTGTGAGATGGGGAGGGGGATTTGTCAAACAGGAATACCAAATTCAGTAATATCAAAAAGCTAACGATTCCGCTTAATAACTATTCCAAATACTGTAAAGAGTCATTAGCGATAAGAATTTTTCTCGCCGCATAACTTTAGCTTCTTGACAAATTTGATATTGACACGCTAATCGTGGATTAATTAAATGTACAGATAAATAACTAAAAGATATACTAACCCAGTATGAAAGGCCCTTCATATCAAGTCTTGATAGTTACATTACTCATAATAGTATCATCAACAGTTACTCAGGGAAGTGGTACAGAAACTGAAAAAATACAGAAAGACTCAGAAAAAATGAACTTTGAAACAAACAATCTCACACAAAATGACGATGATTCTGTATATCCACAAATAAGTTCATCCTCAGACAATATATACATAGTTTGGCAGGAATCTGTAGGGAGCTATGGAACTACCAATTATGATATATTCTTTAAAAAGAGTAACGATAATGGCAATAGCTTCGGTTCATCCATAAACCTAAGTGATAATGAAGGATTTTCTGAACATCCACAAATCGCAAGTGTTGGAATTCATATTTACGTAGTATGGGTAGACGAGTCGTCGGGCGAAAGAGAGATAATGTTCTCTAAAAGTTCAGACAGTGGAAAGACGTTTTCTGACAGTATTGTGATAAGTCAGGATTCAATAAGTCCATACAATGTTGAACTGGCAGCAGAAGGAGAAAATGTCTACATTGTCTGGAATAGCTTTGGAATTGAAATGCGAAATATCATACTATTAAGTAAGAGTAATGATGCAGGTAAAACGTTTGGAAATTTAACAGAGATCGGAGTGGGAGACTTGGAAACATATCCCAAAATAGCTGCAAGTGCAGATGAATATTATATATCGTGGGATAGAAAGGACAGTAAGGGTACAGAAATCTCATTGATTAAAGGCCATAAAGATTCCCACAATGAACAGAATGTGACTCAACTTGATAAACTAAATAAAGAAGGTATAGGTGGTGGAGAATCTCAAGTAACTGCAGACGGAGATCATGTGATTGTATCTTGGACTAGCCTAGTACCAATTGATAAAAAGTATGTTTACATCAGCAATAGTATGAACAATGGTAACGATTTTGGGGATAATATTCCTATATCTTCTACTAACTCATCAAATGTCGAGAATATTCTCATTAACGATAATTCATATATTGTTTGGCAAGATATTATAGATGGTAATGAAGAAATCTTTTATACTAAAAGTAATGCAAATGGGACTAGCATCGATAAACCCATAAATGTTAGTAACAACATCGGTATCTCGGAATGTCCTTCTATTACAGTATCAACAAGTGGTATACACATGACATGGGAAGACGATACTACGGGTAACCACGAAGTATTGTATAAAAGACTAAATAAAACAGCTTAAAGATACATTTAGGATAAATCTATTAACTCCATCATCCCTGGCTGTATTTATCTGTCTCTGCCAGCTCCGAACAAACTGAGAACACTAGTCACTATCATGCTAACTGTATATGAAGATTGATATTCTTGTAGAAATGGAATGAAATGTGCGGTAAGTAACGTTCCTAAGGCAATCATCGCTCCATATTCAGTTACCTTCTTCAATATCGTACGTTCCTTATTAAATGGTGCAAGTAGCATACCCAATATCCATATACCAAACAACCAAATCATTACTTTTGAAGCAACATCAGAAGTTGCAGAGAAGGATGCCCCAAAATACATTGCAGTTACTATAAAGTCACCCATCATCAAATTTGGAAAAATAGAATCAAACGATTTGAGCTTTAAAACATAATATCCAAAAAGAGTTCCGATAACCACAACCGCAGCTATGCTACCACCTACAAATGGGACATTTTCAATACAATGGAAAAATAAGACGTTTGGGTTAATACTTCCACAAAATAAGTAACTAGAGACTATTGCCATCAGAAACGACTTAACTATTACACTGGCCAGGATAAGCAGAGCCTTATGAGATTGTTCCAATTTATTCAAAAAAGAAAGTTCACCGGAAATTCTCCCATAATTAACTCTAATAATTCTACAAATTAAACCTTTATTTCAGGTTGCCAGAATTTATCTGTCCTTACTATCCATAGGAATCATTGATGTAACTATTCAAAAGAATGGTTAATTACATATCAGTATTGGTACATTGAACCGCCAAAAGTTAAGACATAATCGTAAATAATGTTCAACCTAAACTTAATTAGGGGAAATTGAAGCCACACCACCAGACAGGTTTTCACTCAAGTTCCTCACTGATATGTAATCCATCATGAAGTCGTCTTTATCTTTACAATATTCCATGAGGTCGTAATGTTCATCACATTCCAACTTCATGGCCACTACTTCATTGTCGCATATTTCTAGCATGGACTTCACATTTTCGGTTTCCGATGGTCCAACTGAAATGAGCATATTCACACTGCAACCAGCATTGATAAGATCCGTCATATTTTCTATCTGCATGAGTTTTGAATTAAAATTTGGCGCATTTTTCAAGACTTCATAAATTTCTTTAACTTCCTCTTCAGTATTAAATTCAGGGTAGTTTTGATGAAATGCGTATATTCTGTCAATATAGGAACCTGTCCCAATCATCGTGCAACTAATTACTACAAGCACGATAAATTGGTTAATAAATTTCATTTTTGTCTTATGCGCATCTCTTTTTGTATTTATGTTTCTATTAAATAGGATTCTTCTATATTAATTCTTGCTTTCGATTTAGTATATAGGGGTGTACGGAATAGACAGAAAACAGATTGATACATATAGACAGTAAAATTCCCATTTTATTTCCTTTTAGAGTTTGAAGAGGTCGTAATATCATTTTTGGAAACTATCTCCCAATAATGTTCATTGATAAAATTTGATCATAACAACGTATTTCCAAATTCAATAGGCAAATTTTATTGAAACAAGATCTTAAAGTAATTAGAATTAATAATGGTAAATTCGAAATATTACATTTACGAGACGCTAGTAACGATTTGTTTACTAAAAATTAGTAAGCAATAAAGTCTCTTCTGTATTAGTCCTAAAATATGGTTTATTAGATTTACAATTAATATAAGCACGTTTTAGCGATCAAATCTTACTTCAAGAATCTAAATATGCAATTAACTGTCCTCTGGCATACGCCTTACCTATCTTTATGATTTTGATTCTTACTCTGTCGTCAGGTTTAGTGCCTCTTACGAAAGTAATCAAACCTCTTATCCTTGTAACGCCCGAATCACCATTGCCACTCATATCCAGGATATTGACATCATATTCTTCTCCCACTCTTACAGGATATTGAAATGATGAATCATGCTTTGATCTTTTTGTAGTGACGTACACATCACGCTCTTGAATTTTCTTACTTCCATCGCCTGAAGATCCACCAGTGGTATCCATACTTACATAGATCTTAACGGCCAACTATTTCAAGATTAAAAAAAATGGTATTTTCAGAATAAGCTAGGAAGGAGTGATTTTAATTACAATTACATGAAAGAACGGCAAACCACTAATATTTGAAAAATATTTGTTATAATTCATCCATCGTAAATTTGTTATAGCACATATTGCATCTAAACTTCTCATTCCCGGGATTACTTGATAGTACTTCAAGTTGACTCTTTGTCCTACATTTTGGACATTTACCATAAACAGTTTTTCGAGGAATGAAAACAGTAGTATTACAATGAATATAAATATTCTACTGCGGTATTGCAGAATTGATTGTTTCAAATCTCTTCTTGAAAATTAATGAAGACGTCATTAAGAAGCTAGAAGGTTACTCTTGATTCAAACGATCATACACCATCAAGTTGCCATATTATTTTTCTACCTAATCGAATAATCGGGTTTTATTAAATCTGCGATATCAACCCAACATCTAGCAATCTCATCCATTGTGTATATAATATTTATAATCTTCAGGGCAGATTGGTAGTTTCCTTCGAGCTTTATATAATCATTTTTTATGAATGTAGATATTGCATCAAACTTATTAAAGAGAGTTACTACATGAGAAGACTTCTCAGTATCTTTGGTGATGAATCCCCATATCGATTTTTCCTGCATTTCCAAAATCAAATAATTTGCCTCTATGATTTTTTCATATTTTATTTCGTCAAGAAAGCCTGATAATTGAGAAGATAATCTTGAAATTAGATCCCCTGCATTTTCTAGGTGGTTTGCTGCAATTCTATAGTCCAATATATCGATATTACTAAGATCAAGACTGGATGCAAGTCTACGATCCATCATTGCGGTCCTAATCAATCGTACAATCAAAAAGTACTGTCTGTTTACTTCGTCATCTCTTCCCCTTACAAGGAGATCTATTCCGTTATCCCTTGTTTTCATGGCATTAACTATGTCCTTATGCGTACCACTGACAATGGAACTCATTTGCTTTAATATTTTAGAGACATTCAGAGAGTGTGCATCTAGTAGAAATTGAATGGTCATATTTAGTCCATCTTCATCGACGATTTCCAATCCAATCAAATTCCTCATGGCATTTTTTATTATTTCACGATCTTCAAAATCGATCGGAGTTCTTCCGACAATTTTTATAATATCATAACCTAACAAATATGCGCCATAAATCTGATTGATCAATTTGTCATGCGAGAGATCAAGCAGATGAATTGCTATTTCCTTGGCCTGATTATTTCTATCACCAGCCGGAAATATCGTAATAGAGTTGTCATCATTATTTTCAATAGACAAGATATCTCCTTTTTTAAGCCCCAGTGTCTTTATCCATTCAGCAGGTAAGGACATAAGGACACTGCTTCCAATTTTTTGCAACCGCCGTTCGTTCTGAAACATAATATATTTAAATGCATATAAATTAATTAAACATTATTCTTATATTTTTCAAAATATTATATTATGTTGCAGATGACTTTAGAAATAGCTCCAACGATTTCTATTGGAAAGGCGTATAGCCCTTGTCACATTACAGGCTTTTATAGTGAAACCCGCGATGAATCAAATCTCAAACATGGCTCTATTGGAGCCGGAATTTCAATTAGCAAGGGTGTTACGACTAAGGTGGAACTCTACCCTCACGACAAGAATAATTTTAATATCAATATCAATGGTGTTATTTCCAAAGACGCAATAGTTTCAAAATTCGTAGTAAACGAGTTTTTGAAGAGGTCGACAAAGAAATACTTTGTAAAAGTAAACCATCAAATTGATGTACCGATAGGTTATGGACTCGGCACAAGTGGATCAGCTGCATTAAGTCTGTCATACGCACTCAACAATGCACTATCTTTGGGTCTTTCAGATATCGAATCATCTCAGATTGCTCATAGCGCAGAGCTACATTGCAAAACGGGTTTGGGAACAGTACTGTCTGAATACTATGGAGGATTGTGCATTAGGCTAAAGGGTGGCGCTCCAGGTATTGGAAAAACAAGCATTTTAAAAATAAATAATTACAAGGTTGCGATATTCTGTTTTTCCCCCATTTTTACTCGATACTTCATCCAAAGCATAGGAAAAATTTCAAATCAGAAGTGTACGAAAATGATGGAGAAGATCCTGAAAACAAAAGATATTGTAGATTTCCTGGATCTTTCTTATGATTTCTCACAATCTTTGAAATTTTTAGATAAGGGCTGTAATAGCTTGATAGAGTTACTAAGG
>DASVGC010000124.1:0-2849 GCA_036379735.1 Nitrososphaeraceae archaeon | reverse complement strand
TTTTCTGGGCTTTTGCATATAATATAGGATTGATACCAATTGCTGGTGGTGCATTGGTTCCGTTACTTGGAGTAGGAATATTTGGATGGTTGCCAATGTTGGCAGCACTTGCGATGGCTATGAGCTCTGTAACTGTTGTTGGTAACTCTATTTTACTTGGAAGATATAGGTCAAAGTTCTCATATACAAATTAGAATTCTAATTTATCTCTAACATTATGGGCAACATGTGATATTTATTCGGGAAGTATTCTGAAAACCTTACCTTGTCCAATAGATACTACATACAGGTAACCATCTGGACCCACCGTCAGGTCAGTTATGCCACCAAATCCCTGTCCGAATATAACCTCTTCTGCTCCAGGGCTAATAGGATTCCTAATGTATCTATCTGCAAGGGCTGGGGGAAGAACGAGATCATTTCTTGCTTCATTTAGTTCAAAGTGATAAATACGACCATTGTGAACATCTCCGACAAACATATCATTCTCATATTGAGGTCCTAATTTGTTAGAATCTAAAAATACTATTGACGTCAATCCAGCGCTCTTTGTCCAAACTAATTTGGGGTCGTCATATCTTCCGTTATCATCAAACGTTATCAAATCATCAGTATTGAATTTTTCTTGTGAGGCTGAAAAACCGTACATCTGTTGCCAGCCGCTATTGAATCCTGGGTTTACTAGGTTTATTTCGTCTCCATCGGCTGGTCCATTTTCTGTGTCCCATAGGATTCCTGTTATGGGGTCAAAATCCAATCCAAAACTGTTTCTAATACCATAGGCATAATACAATCGCAAAGGCATGGAATCTCCTAGTATTCCCTCACCTACGGGCTTACCGCCTTGCGTTATTCTTAAAATACCACTACGACCATCAGCAACTATTCCATCCTCAAAGTTTTGAGCTTGTGTAGCCTCAAAATCGGCTTTAAATGAACCGTCAATGTCTCCTACTGGGATGTATATGTTGTTATCAGGGCCAATTTGTATTGCTCCTCCGTTATGTCTTGGTCCGGGGTCTGCTGGCAAATCCAAAAGAAGTACGGGATTTACAAGTCTATTGTCAACTAATTCATACTTGTAAAGGCGATTTCCTATTGGGGCTTTGCCTTCCCTATCACTTCCATCATTCCCATCTATCTCGGTAAAGTAAAGGTAGACGTTTGTGTTAAAGCCAGTTTTGGATACTGCGATACCGCACATTCCCCTTTCAATAGAATTTGCAACATCTACATCAAGAAGAGGTATATCTGTAACTATTCCTCCATTAACCCTCATTACGGTTCCTTTGTCCTTTTCCAAAATAAGAAAGTCATCAGGACCCAGAAATGCCATAGTAGTAGGTACGTGCAACCCTTCAGCTACCTCCTCAACTTTGAGGTTGGAATCAGAGATTTCGGGATGGTCTGTCCCCTTGTTAAGCACCCTTTCTCTTAACGTAGTTTGACCATGGGTCTGATCAAAATAAATTGTAAAATTAAAGATAACAAGAAAAAGAAACATAAGAATAAGATAGCTATTCACCCTAGGCTGAAAAAGCAAGATTAGATTCGCGTTTCACAGCAAGTTACGACAAATATTAATTTACCTTATCTCAGGTATGCAATTCTGCGGTCCTCCCAGTTAATGCTCATAACCTTTATGAATAAAGCCTAGTAATTCTCGTTAGATGAAATCACTTTTAGTTTACGTGATTACATTTTTCATGTTCTCCACGTCATCTCTGTATTTTCTGGTTGCAATTTTTGGAGAAAGTATTGAAAGCGAACAAAGGTACGCTTCACAGCTAGCTGAAGGACAAGAGGAAATTGTCAACAAATCCGGACTCGGTGAAAGTCAGGGTCCACTTGAAGTTTACAATGAAACATTTGAAACACCAGCACGCCAAGAAAGCAATGAAACGGAACATAAGGAAAAGTCTGAAAAACAACGCCGGACACTAGAATTTCCGGTTTCAGTTGGTGCTGGAATCGGTTATGCTGCTACAGGTCTATGGATGATACTTGACAAGAGGAACAGTAAAAGTCCTTATATAGTTGCAATAGTTGGATCTTTGATTTTATTGGGAATATATGCATCATCCAGAACAATAGGGATTTCTAATCTGGGTATAGAATCTGTAGGGCTGTTTGATGCAGTTGTGGCAGGTCTCCAGGTCGCAATTGTTGCCACTTGTCTTTATATTGTAATGACTAGAATATATCCCAATGGAATAGCTGTAAACAAAAGGTAAGAAATGAACTTCAAGTTCATGAATGGGAATTAAGAACAAAATCATCATTCATATTTAATAATAAATATTAAATCTTTGACAATAACTTCTGGCAGTTTCAAGAATTCTCGTTGCGTACTAGATTTAATAATGAATCTTCAATTTGCCTGAGTTTCACAGGTTTAATTAAAACCTCAATACTCTTGTCGGAAAAAATACCGTGTTTTGATATTTCATGGTCTAAAAATTCAAAAGCAGTGATGAACATAATACATGATGTTGGAAATTTCTTTAGAATTTCCGATGCGACTTCAATTCCATTCCTGTTAGTTGGTAACCGATAATCTATAATGTAAACATCAGGGCGTTCAATATCAATATCGTTTAATATAGTATCAGCGTTAGCGTATGTTTTGATTACTCGGTGACCTTTTCTCGAAAGGTAATCACTGTAAAGAGTTAAAATATCTTCTTCGTCATCAAGAATCATTATTGTTAACCTTTTGCTTGTTTCTATCATGATGATCAATCCATCAACTAATCTGCTCGTACTCTGGTGATCGTTTATGACGATTAATTGTAATCATGGTTGGATCAACATACTATTTAGAGTTTATCAGGTTTGTGTACTGAGGT
>DASVGC010000123.1:0-3009 GCA_036379735.1 Nitrososphaeraceae archaeon | reverse complement strand
CCAGGGATTTCTTATAAGTTGATTTATTCTTACTATTTTGCGACTTTACTGCATTGACTTTGAGACCATTTTGTTCTGGTGTCTTACATAAAGTAGATATGTAAATAAAATAAAAACTGCCGAAGTTGAAACGTAAGCAATGTCGATAAGATGGTCTTTCTCATTAATAATTCTGCATGGAAATTCTCCATTTGCGCAACCCGCTGTAAAAAAAATCACGTTCCAGATTGAATGCGATACTATTGCAAACCAACCTTTTCCCGAAATCCAGGTTCTAACACTTGCAAAAATAGATGGAGTTACAAACAGCCATGTCAAATATGCAAGAGTACTGACCTGTACTGTTGGGGTGTTCAAGATATGAAGTGAAGCCCAAACTACACCGCCTGCCAAAGTCACGAGGTTATTTCCAGTCAAGTAAAATGGTATCCCGAAAAACAACGTCTCCTCAAAGGGACCTGCAAATATTACAGAGACCACAGTTAGGGGTATTGTAGGTTCGCTATAGTCATTTACTACAATATTGACAATTACTGAACCTATTACCATGATTGCAAATCCAATCAGGTGATAGAACAACACCATGATTGTCAGGTAGTAAACCGAGTTTCGTCTATACTTTGAAATCCAAGTTAGCGGATTAAAATCTTTTTTCAGGTCAGTATATATCGTATTTTCTTTCGACAAATTAGGTTGATAAAGATGTGAGATAGATGACGATATTTACACGTTGTGTCATCGTAATGTTAATGAAATTTATAGTGTTATACTACTTTCTCTTTTGAAATATTTCTATCAAGCTCTTCTGTAGTACTTAATGGTAGAGAACAAGTAAAGTCCTTACAAACAAACGCAATTTCTTTATTTTCATTTTTGGTGTTATTGTTTATTGATTTATTCTTAAAAAAAGAATACTTGTCAAGTCCAGATAACTCATCCTTATTAACAATCGCCGTAATGGCATTTGGAAGGAATTTTTTATTCAAGTGATTACCAAGTTCTGATTTTTCTCCGTATTTTATTATGGATATTTCCAATGGTGTCTTCATTCTAAGATATACTGCCGAGAGTAATTGACCAAATCCAAATGGATTTCCTATTGCTGGTTTTATCGTTCTTTGAATCAACTGATCTGCTTTTGTGAGAAAGTC
The DNA here is from genome assembly GCA_036379735.1 of Nitrososphaeraceae archaeon. Taxonomy (GTDB): domain Archaea; phylum Thermoproteota; class Nitrososphaeria; order Nitrososphaerales; family Nitrososphaeraceae; genus TA-21. The sequence continues at coordinate 1,858 of DASVGC010000123.1, read as the reverse complement.
CTCATTTTGAGTGTAATAATACAATTTTATCAAATTGGAAGTGGCTACAGAATTCCCACTGGGTATTGCTAGATCGTAATGGTTCTTTGTTCTTACAATTAGCTTTTCGTTATCATCAGGAGTAAAGTAAAAATCATTTGATTTGGGATCCCAGAAGTGTGTTATCATTGAATCAGTATAGTCTATAGCTCTTTCAAGATAGTAAGACTTTGAATCTACACTAAACAAATTAATTAAAGAATCTACGTAGAAAGCATAATCATCCAAGTATCCAGAAATTTTGGAAACTTTGTTAAAGACTCTATTTAATCTGCTTCCACTATTTCTTAGATTATTTTCGATAAATCTGACCGCATTTTGGGCACTTTCAAGGTAACTTGAATTACCTGTCACTTTGTAACCGCTAACAAATCCTGAAATCATCAATCCATTCCAAGAAGTTAAAATCTTTTTATCTGTTCCAGGCTTAATTCTTTTAAGTCTTAATTCATATAGTTGCTCCAGCGAGGATTCAATCTTCTCGCTTATCCATTCTTGATTCTTGGAATATCTTTCTGCTAATCTTTTAGTTGAGGTGTATTTGTTTAAAATATTTCTACCTTCAAAATTACCTCCTTGAGTAACTCCAAACCGATCTGTAAAAATCTCAAACACATCTTGATCCAATATTTTTTTTAGTTCCTTATATGACCACAAATAATACTTGCCTTCCTCGCCTTCAGAATCTGCATCCTGTGATGAATAAAAAGCTCCATCATTTGATGTCATCTCCCTTTGCACGTATCTGAGTATTTTTTCAAGCACATTCGAATAATTAGGAATTGAAGTTATTGAGAACAATTCAGAATAAAGCATAGATAAGAGTGCATTGTCGTATAGCATTTTTTCAAAATGAGGCACCAGCCATCTTTGATCAGTTGAGTAACGAGCAAAACCTCCACCAACATGATCGTGTATTCCGCCTGAATCCATTTTATCTGCTGTAAAGTTTACAAAATCTCTATACTTTGTTATTCCAGAGTAATCATATGCTCTTAATAAGAAAAGTAAGTTTGATGCATTAGGAAATTTTGGAGCACTACCAAACCCTCCATACAAATTATCGGCCAGTTGTAGCAAAGTTACAGCGGCTTCATTTATTGTTGTATTTTCTAGTTTTGTTTCTGCATCGGTTACTATATCCGTTGAAGATTCCCTTAAAGCAGTAACAAATTCTTGACTGGAAGAATCCACCTCATTGCGTCTATTTTTATATCCATCTGCCAGTCTTAGTAATATTGTTCCAAATCCTGGTAAACCATGTCGACTTTCCTTTGGAAAATACGTACCGATATAAAAAGGTCTTTGATCTGGAGTTAAGAAAGCAGATAGAGGCCATCCTCCAGTCCCAGTGTACATTTGACATGCTCTTTGATAAATATCATCAATATCGGGCCTTTCCTCTCTGTCTACCTTTATGTTAATGTAGTTATCATTCATTATTTTGGCAATATCATTGTCTTCAAATGATTCATGTGCCATTACATGACACCAATGACATGAACTGTATCCGACACTCAGGAAAATTGGTTTGTCTTCATTCTTCGACCTCTCTAGGGCCTCGTCATTCCAACTATACCATTCAACTGGATTATACGCATGCTGAAGAAGATAAGGACTGGTTTCATTAACAAGACTATTGGGTTTATTTCCGCCATTTTGAGTATTACCCACAAATCAATAGTTGTGAATATGATATTTAGACCCTTTCTTTACGGAATTCAAAATGAGTAGAGCTATATACAAGACATTATCAAACTGAAAAGGATTTAATTATAATCTGAGTTACAATATCTGCATAGTTGGTGCGATTCCATAA
>DASVGC010000122.1:0-5044 GCA_036379735.1 Nitrososphaeraceae archaeon | reverse complement strand
TGCTCAGCTATTGACATCCCAGATGAAGACATTACAATGCTCGAAAATATGCAATCTGGATATAATAATTATATTGATAGTATGACCACTAGGCCCTCAACCTGCGCATAATATTCCTGATAGACATCCCAATTTGCAGGTAAAATGAACTAAATCCAACCGAAAGAAGAAATGATGACTTTGCAGATTGATTCTTTGCAGGTAAATGCTTTTAGAAGGTAAAAATTGATATGTACTCGTGCAATATCACAAGGCTTCTTTCATTGGCCATGAAAGATCCAAAAAAGCTCAACTCAAATTGTTTGATTATACTGGATTTGCCATGGTGACGTACACTGTGAAACAGGATGGCAAATCCTTTGCCCCGGTTGGTGAAGAAATGCTTGTTGGTAAAATGGAAAGAGAATCAGAAGCAATGTTATTTCTATGTGATAGTGAGGGTTACGCCAAGGCCCAATCAAAACCGTTACCAAAGGAAAAGGCCATTGAAGCATATAAGAAAATGCTGAATGACGGTATCCAAGAATTTAAGGGCGAGATTAAAACCGTTACATAATTATGCCTTTATTGATTGTCCCTTTAGTTAATAATCCAATACTAGAATATTAATACGATACCAAAATTAGTACCGTCTTTGTAATGAGAATAACAGAGCAAATTTGTCATCGAACTCAAATAGAAATCTTTGTCCCGGTCTTTCCGTTTTTCAAGATGAGGTTTCGAATAATTTTGGGGTCTGATTTTATTACCCAAGTAGGAATCTTTGATCTTTCAATTACTTTTAATGCAACAATGTCCATTAGATCATAACTACCTGCCTGAGTACTCTCCGTATTCAGCAGCTCCAAGCATTTTCTAATGGATATCTCTTTGAACATTTTTGCCCGCGGATTTTTGTTTGGGTCTGAATCATAAATTCCATCAACATCTGTTGCATTCAAAAATCTATTAGCCTTTATTTTCTCGCAAATAAGCGCTGCTGTAGCATTAGTACTCTGACCTGGATGAAGACCACCACTTACGACTATCTTGCCGGATTGACAAGCAATACTAATTTCCTCAAGATTCGAAGGTATAACAGGATATACAGAATCGCCAAGAGCAGCAGAAAGCAATTTTGCGTTGAGTCGAGATATTTCTATCCCCATTTCATCAAGACTGCTCTCATCAGCTCCTAAAGATCTTGCCAAATTAACATAGTGCCTTGCAATAACTCCACCACCAGATACAATAACTGGTTGCACTCTGGCCTGGATATCTAACAAGACCTGTGCATACTCTTTAATAGATTTTGAGGTCGTCTTGAAATTAAAAACACTACCACTCAATTTCATGACAATTATTTTTTTCTGTTTTGAACCTTTGGAAACGCTCATTGTTTTTCTGGCAGCTCCTTATCTAGTACTTCTTTTGATATATTTGTAATGTTTTTTCGATCCTTATGGTTAGTATATACACGTATCATGTCAAGATAACCTGTAATTGAATTTACCAGTGGTAGATTAGAAACTGGTTGTTTAAAGAATTCATCCTCACTGACAAGAAGTATTGATTTCATTTCTTTCTTGTTTGGAGCAAGGGGAACAAGTGAGATACCATACGTGTCGAGAAAAATTTTCCTTTCATCGATATTTGCTAGTCTTGCTATTTTCAATCTCAATTCCTCAATTTTGTCTCTATTTAATTTTGTATAATTATCTCTTTTACGAATAAATCTCTCGTATACGCATTTTAGTAGTTTTCTTTCCAAATAGTTAGAAATCATTTCCTTTGCAATTTTGTTATTTTCTGACGCAGACATCTTCCACAGTATGCTGTCATCTGTTAGCTGAAGGTAATCATCTAGCGATAACTTAGCAAGGTTCAATTCTTTACTTGAAAGCAAAATTGAGTGTAGCAACATTACTTCGGCTGAGCGTACCGTCTTGTGAAAATAAACAGCACGAAACATTTCAAATCTTGAGATTATCATAGATTCAAAAGAGTAAAACGAGGAAATATCCAGCGCCAGACTCTGGCTGTCAGTTACCCTGAATGAATTTATTATCCTGTTGTAATCTACTTTTCCATATTCTACTCCAGTAAAGAAACCATCTCGTGGGAGATAGTCCATGAGATCCGCTGAAAGACTTCCTGAAATTATTTCATTTTTAAATTTTACTTTGGAATTGCCAAAGGAGATCTCGCTTATTGTCTTGCCAGAATATCCAAAGCCTGAAAGGATGTCATTTAGTTCAGTCTTGCAAATAATCTCTGCACCGATGGTTTCATGATTCTTGTTACCCGTAACCTTTAGTGCTTCTTCAAACAGATGAGAAAACGGCCCATGTCCAATATCATGTAAAAGAGAGGCAACACGTAGCTCCTGAATTGATTCCTTATCTATGACGCCTAATGAAAATAGTTGTTCTCCTGCCAGTCCTGCAACATGCATTGTTCCTAGCGAATGCTCAAATCTGGAATGCTGGGCCGCGGGATATACTAAATGAGCGCCTGCTAATTGTTTAATTCTTCTTAATCTTTGAAAAACACTTGAATCAATTATCTTTTTTTCTAGATCTGTAACACGGATAAATTTGTGAATTGGATCCGCAATTTCCCCAACGAATTTCATGTGCGCTAGGTAGAGTTAACATCACAATGAATTAAATTTTCACAAACTTTGTTACAATTTTTAATACTTGTTGATGAACCTCGTCTACAGATTTTTCTCCCTCAACTAAGCGCCAATTGAATTTGTTTGCAAGAATTCTGTAATTCTTCTTTACTCGCCTTATTAGCTCTAGGTCTTTTTCAAAGGTATCAACTACATTTTTGGACCTGCTAACCAAGGTCTTGGGTTTGATATCTATCACTATTACAAGATCTGCTTTTGGCATGTCTTTGTCTAGTGAAAGCAGCCAATCTAGTTTCAATCCCTTTGAAATTCCATAGACCAGATTGGATTGATAATACCGGTTCATGATTACTGTGGTTCCCTTGCCAACTATTTTCTCTATTTCGTCCTTTCTCTCCCACCTGTTTGCAGAAAGGAGCATCATTTTTACCTCATCAGGATAATCTCTTTTCCCATCAAGGAATTGCCTTATTTCTTTACCAATGGGAGTAGAATAATTTGGAAAATCAATCCTGACACACTTCCTCCCTAATTTTTTCTCCAGCAATTTTGCCTGTGTTGTTTTTCCGGCCTTATCAATTCCCTCAAAGACGATTATTTTACCTTTAGGCAAATACATTCTTTGAAAAAAATCTCATAAATAAAAAGTATCTCAATACCTTTTTTCAATGGACTTGTAGTTGTTCTAGTCGTTCAAAAATAATAGGTGAATGGACCGGTGGCCTGGCTTAGCCACAGTCAATGTTTCCTTCAAATGTACCTTTCCAGCCAGAATCAGATCTAACCTGAATTTTTCCATTCTTACCGCAATCTCCATTAATTGAGATATTGCCTTTTTTGTCCAAGTCACAAATATTACTTGTTGTCTCTTTTCCCTCCAAGTCATAGTTCTTCTTGTCAATCTTGCCTGAATCAAGAAAACCACCATTGGTTGGCTTGTCATCAGAAGAACCATCTATAACGACCTCCCAACTTCCATAGATAGGTGAATCGTTCATAAATGCAGTAAATGACAATTCTCCCTTTTCTGATCTCCCATCAGGACAGCTAATTGAGCCTGATGCATTTCCTGATGTTTCTGTTCCATGAGCTATAGTAGCTGCAGAAAACATGGTAATCATGAAAAGTAGTAATATTTTCGCTTTAAATTTACCATCCAAATTCATGACTGTGTCTTCTAGGAAAAATAATTTATATATTATGTAGAGCGCATCCAGATCATAAATAGGAAAAAATGAGACGAATCTTTTGATGCCGCCCGATTTATTAATAAAGATTATCATTAATGATTATCAATGAAGCTTATCTTTAAAATGGTCTATTTAACTTACCTTTTCATTGAATACAAGAAAATTCTCGCTAAATATTGCCATTGTTATACAAATTTTATACTCTGGATTGTAATTTCTATATCCTCAAGTTATTATAAAAGATCAAAGAAGTATCGTTGACTAAAATGGCACAAATGCCGGCTCTAATTCCAAAAGAAGTAGAAATCCAAAGACTAAAGAAAATCTACATAATGGTTATCATGCTGGGTTCAATCGCAGCATCCGTTGAAGTAGACAACTTTGTTGATGGATCTCTTCATCAAACCGCGATTAGAGACAGCGCATTTACACCAGCTCATTGGTGGTTATACAGTCACTTTGTAGCCCTACCATTAGGATGGGGATTTGTGGCAATGTATGACAGAAGGGTACCTGTACTTAGAGGACCTGGAAACTCCATGAACACTGGTCTCAAGATTACCATCATAGGTTATCTTGCAACCATGTTTACAATTGGTGTAAATGAAATGTGGCACTTTTGGTTTGTGGAAGAAATTTTCGCAGTCCCGAACCACTGGATGTTTAACATGGGAGTAGTAGTAGCTTTCATGGGTGCTCTTGCATACGTAGTAAGAGTATATGCTCGTCTAGTAGAATTGGGTGCTGAAACTCCTGGAAAGAACCCATACGTGGCTGAGATGTACAAGCTTGCACTTGAAGGAAAGCTGTACAGTAGATCAATTCCATAAGCTAATTTGTCAAGCTGTCAACAAAAGCAAAACGACGACGACCTTTTTTTTCTTTTTTATTGATTATCAAATCGTAGATTAAACTATAGAAATGGCTAATCTTAAGGTCATACAAAATTTGTAGTGAGAGAATATTTTTATATATTTAAAAAATGCTAGGTACAGATGATGTCGGATAATTCTGGAATCTATCTGAAAGTCTTTGAAAATGAAACCAAAGACAATGGAAGAAACATTGTAAGAATTGATCCAGAAATAATGGAAAGATTAAGCATTTCTGAGGGTGATTTTATTAGTATTATTGGTTCTCAAAATGGAACCGACATTATCTGTCTATCCTTAGACCCTACTGATACAACTAGTGATGGAAAAATAATTCGCATTGATTCTAAAATAAGAGATTTGAT
>DASVGC010000121.1:0-3220 GCA_036379735.1 Nitrososphaeraceae archaeon | reverse complement strand
TCCATTTTGCGTTATTCTTAGTATTCCTCCCGAACCATTTGGCTCAAGTCCACCCTCTACATTTTGAGTAGTTGTATTTGGTCTTGCTTTATCATCTACGTTATCCAGATCACCGACGGTTAGATAGATATTATTATCGGGCCCAATTGTTAATCCACCTCCGTTGTGATAGGGTCCAGGATAATAGGGCAAATCAAGGAGGAGAGTTCTATTAGACAAATTACCATTTAGGAGTTCATATCTATAGAGTCTGTTCCCAATAGGGGTTCCACCGTCAAATTTAGATTCAGTAAAGTAGATAAAAATATATGAATGTTCAGTGGCCTTCGATAACGCAATTCCTAATAATCCCCTTTCGCCGGCACCTGAGGCAATGTTTAAGTCTAGTAAAGGTTCTTGTTCTAGAGTATCGTTTATTATTCTTTTTATTATACCACTATAACGTTCCATTACAAGTATCTCGTTATCATTCACAAAAACCATGTTGCTTGGAGCGTTCAAGTTAGAAGCTACCACATCAATCCGTAGATTTGGGTCAATCACGGTCGGTTCGAGACAATTTATACTACATTGTTCTACAGGTGATGGATAAACTAAGGAGTTAGCAAATAAGAGATTCAAGATTATGCCTGTCAATACAAGAGTCAGTAATGTCATCAGCATTCCAAAGGAAAAAAGTGTAAATAGCATAATTAAATATTTCATCGAAAATCGAAAGTATCTTGCCCAAGTGAAAAGGATCAACTTTAAACTAAAATCAATTAGATGCCACATTCTAATTCGAGTGACTTTCAGCGGTCAATTCATTAAGTGTTTCAAAATTGAACTTTGATTTTTTACTACATCTAATCTCAATCTAATACCTGTAATTTCGTCGATGTGTTTTTAAGCATAATAATTATGAATCAATACTTTATCTGGAATTATTGGATTAACATTGTCATTCGCTTTTCCCTAGAAAATGATTACTATTTACTAACTCAGTATTTATTATTCAATAGTGTCGCAACCCTGTGAACTATTGTTTTTATCGGTATTGCAATACCAGGCGGAAGAACATTCAAGGTGTCTTCTACATCAGATCTGTTTATTAAGTTGAATTTCAGGAAAACAACATACGAAGTCAGAACTGTGCTAATAATACCTACTATATAGTGCAGATGTAGAGAGCTAAAAGTAATTGCTGGTACGAATGAAATGAGTAGAATAAGGCTTATGTCTTTCCAATGAATTTTCAATCCAATTTTTTGAGCTACGATAATAGAAAATGTGAAACTTATGATAGAACCAATCAAATAGCTAGATGCCCCCCCAAGAGCTCCGAATACCGGAACAAGAAGCAAATAAAGTATAGCGGTTGGGATAGCTGAGGCAAGCCCTATGTATAGAACTTGTTTGTAATTTCCATATGCATACACCAATTGGCCTATCATTATGGACACTGAATTTGGCAAAATTGCAAGAAGGAATAATTTTAACAGTATTGACGCTTCAGAATACTGATTTCCAAGTAAATTAATCACGTCATCGGAATAGAAGATAACGGAGAGGGATAATGGTAGCGAAATAATTATACTTATTTTTATTATTCTCCAAGTAAATCGTTTTCTTCCATCACTCATTGCAACTACCACAGGATACGCGATTGCAAATAGAGGGAGAACCAAAGCAAATACAGCGGAAGATATTGCATAAGATAGGGAATAAGATGCAGCTTGAACAGATCCACTCGACCCGAATACTATCACAGTCCCTAAATTGGCTCCGCTAATTACGATAATCATTTTGGGCGCCCAGACTGGAAAACTAGCAGTGAGAATACTTTTGAATGAGTGATTAGGCTTAGTAGTAGAACTTTTTTTCCGTTCAGATAACAATCTTAGTACTGCAAAACCGAGAAGGATTGATTCAAGAACTTCAAAGGTAATATACCCAATCAGTACACCAATTGCACCAACATTAAGTAAGACCAGGATAATAACTAGCGCCGTCCTTATAGAAGCTACAACGAGCATAATCTTGGGAATTATTTTAGTTTTGAGTGAAGCGATCACAATCGAGTTCAGTAGTCTGGATATTGCGGATGCTCCAAGAAGTAGCATCGTGAAAACTATCAAAGTCCTATCAAAGGTAACATAAAACCATTCGTTAATAATGAATAGAACGATTGCACTACCAAATAGGCCCAAGCATACAAGAGCTAATGAATCCTTTACTAGGACACTGGCTTCATTCAAGCCTTTTTCAGAAAAACTTTTAGCTAGAAATCGCGATACTCCTGAAGGGATACCCATTGTGGCGATTGTTGAAAAAATTGTGGCAATAGAAATCGCAGCCGCAGAAGTTCCTATAATATCAGGTGAAGCTATTCTGGCTAGAGTGAACCATAATACATACCCAGACAGTAGCGCAATGATTGTCTCAACAAATACGTATGCGACTCCCTTTCCTACGACCTGTCCGACTATCTCGTTACACCTTCAATCTGGTACACAAGGAATCCCATAAATATAGTATTATCATTATCTTCGGAAGAAAATAGTAAGCAGCATTGAAAATCCTTTCCCTGATGCTCAAAATTATGAAACATGCAGTTATTAGATAGGAATGTTATTAATTTACTAGCTTATGATATCTATATCGTGAACTGTTTTCTAAATCGCTAGAATTTTTCACCTAGGAAATCACAGGAACAATTTTGAAAATTCTCACAGTATTATTATCAAATGACAGGATATACAGGTAGCCATCTGGACCTAGCTCCATATCGGTGATCTTCCCAAATCCAACTCCAAAAATTATTTGGCTTAGTTCTGTATTATTATCCGCAACTTTATCTTCCAGGGGTCCCACAAGTTTTAGGGATGTTCTATTTTCACCAAGATCAAAATGATACAGATTTCCATTATTGAGATCCCCTACAAACAAATCATTCTTGTACTTGTCTCCGTATACTGTAGAGTTTAGAAATTCTATTGCGGTAGGTCCCACTGTTTGATTCCAAGTAAATTCAGGTGCGCTGTATTTCCCTCGACCATTGAAATCTACAAAATAAGATTCATGTGGGTCTAGTAACTCTTCACCCGCAATTAGATCACCACCTCTCACTGCGTCATATGTTGGTTTCCAGATACCTTGTATTTTTTGCCACCCACTATTAAATCCCGGTTCAACGAGGTTAATTTCGTCACCATAATCAGGACCGTTTTCTGTATCCCAG
>DASVGC010000120.1:0-7595 GCA_036379735.1 Nitrososphaeraceae archaeon | reverse complement strand
TTCAAATGGAACTCATATCGGAGAGATAAGGACAGTGGACAATGCTGGAAATCTAGATCCATCTCCTTCATCGTTTGCATGGATTGTAAATGCAGTTCCGCAGGACGACAATGTCGCAAGTAATGTTACTAGTACTGGCTCTGCACCGACAAACCTTGCAGATACAATTATAACTTCTACGACTGACGGAAGTAACAATGTTATTGGTAATGAAACCAATACTCCGTTCACTTCAATTAGATTTGAATATTCAACGATTAATATAGACGCAGTAGACCACTTTGAATGTAGTATGGATGATTCCGAGTTTGTTCCATGTACAAGCCCCTTCATATTTCCCATATTACCCGAGGGCAATCATGTATTTAAGGTGCGATTTGTAGACGTAAATGGTAACATGGACGAATCACCTGCCACCTTCGTTTGGGATATTACTGGTTAGTATTTGCGGCGCGACACATCGATTTCTTATTTTGGCACGAGTCAGAAGTATCAGAGTATCGTATTAATCTATCAGAACGAGATGTCAGGCTTTCATGCAGTGCTGTTTTGCATAATGGTGTTAATTGATGTTAATGACGAACACTATCTGGGGCAGTTTGTGGCAATTTGTCCCATCCACCCAAAGTTAATGTATTTTTGTTAATCTGAATAGGTTAAGTGTGATTTATATAATGATTTTGACATGGCTTATATGAAAATGCACTAAAAGGTTGTCACTGAGAATTTAGTGTAATTTGCTTGAAAATGGGCCGGTGGTCTAGCTTGGTTAAGATACCGCCTTGACATGGCGGGGTTCGAGGGTTCAAATCCCTTCCGGCCCACCATATTTTGAGATTAGGATTGATAATTTCTAGACTGTTGTGAAATACTGCGACAATTCATACGAGCATCTGCCCGGTCAATCTGATATTTCAGATTCATCACTTACAATTACGTTACCACGGTTCTTTTCCTGTCGATCGCACTGAATAGTTGAACTTTTTTGCTAACTTTCTTACGTCAAATACTTGCCAAACAAAAAGCAGCAAATACCCTATAGCAAAGGAAATTACAATTACTCCAAACAGAAAAAATAAAGAATCTATGTTACTTTCAGAAGGAAGTGCTAACGGATGTAGTCCTACCTCATCGGGCAAAAAAAATGATAGATAACCTGCTAATGCAAGAGGAATAACAATAAGTCCTATGCCCAAACCCAATACTCCAAAACCTTTTCCCAATTTTCCGACATACATATGACCTATGCCCAGTAAACCAAATATGCCCCCAACTATTGCAATTATTACTGCCTTTCTTGGACTCTTATGAGGAATTGATTTATCAGTAGCCGAAGATAATGATCCATAATCAGAATAATGAGGAAGTGGTGAATGGCATTTGGGACATGCTTCAACATCTATATCAGCAACTAGTTTTTCTCCGCAATTGCCACAATAATTAGGTGTAGCACCCATTCCTATGGATTACTTTCATCATATTAATAAACAGAATTGCTTATCATATCAATCCTGAGTATTTTCAGGACTGAGCATCATTGCTCTCCATAATAATAGAACTTTATGGTTTTGACCAATCTGAAATTCTAGAATCATTCCTTCCGCCCCCATATTTTGAACAACAATTTCTCAAATTGATCATTGAATTGACTAGGTCTTGGCAATTTGTTACAAAATCTCTTCAGTCTTCGTTATTCAATATATCTCTAGTAAACTATTGAACAATCTATTTAAAAATAAATAACCCCTCTTGTTATTGTGGACGTTCCTAAGACAACCAAGGATAGTAAAGTAGATCCAAGAAATAAATATTCAAGATGTAATTCCTGCGAGAAGGAAAAAGAAATTGTTTTTGACAAAGAAGGTTTTAAACTTTGCAATGAGTGTTTGGATGAATTTATGAAGGAACATAGATTTACGAAATAGTATCCACCTTGAAATACATATTTTTATATCGCAATTAAATTACCAAACACTTAATCACATTTGGGTACTATCCACGCTTTCAATCCGAGCAAGCCTTTCGTAATTACTGCTCTTATTACCCTAATGGCAGGTTCTACCATAGGTTCAATCTGGATGATGACAACATATGGCGTGATTTTACCTGCAGAATTGGCTCATACCGTACACTTGCACAAACTATTACAGATTGATGGGTTCCTAACAATGATAATAATGGGAGTTGGTTATTTGATAGTACCTCGTTTTAGAAACATAACGATACCGTCGGTAAAATTAGTTTATGTTTCATATGGCCTTGTACTTGTACCGGTTATATTCTCTGTAATAGTATCATCATCAACCCTGGAGAGTTCAATTTATTTTATCATGAGTTCATTAGCGAGTTTTTGTAGACTTTTGGGGGTGGGTATTTTCTGCTTCTTGATCATGCTAACGATAAGAAAAAGTCCAAAGTTACTTAGATTAGCGGACTATTTCATTTCATTATCTGTATCTCTGATTACCATATTGGCTTTCTCTGAAATATTGAATTATGATGTATTAACTCAAAATATTCAACTTTGGATGATGTTTCCTATTATTATGATCTTTGGAATTCAATACAAAACATTGCCTTCGTTCATAGGTTTTATTTGGCCAAGGAAGATACCATCATTCATGTCTGCCTTATTTCTGACGATCTCTTTAGGACTCGGAATTACAAGCTCACTTTTTCAAAATACTATGCTGCTAGAAATAATGTTCCGTATTGCCATATTTGGTGGAGTAGCTTGTTTTACCTGGGCGCTAAACATCTTTACAGGATTTGATACTTCAAATATTCTGAAACTTAGTCAAGGTGAAAAAAAAGCCAGATATAAATTCACTCTTGCTATTGCCAAGCTATCATTCTCGTTACTCATAATAGGTTGTGTATTGTCAATTCTTTCTGTATTATTTTCAGGTAATTTTGTTATTTATGACATGTGGATACATATTACCGCAATAGGTTTTATCGGGTTAACAGTTGCTATGTATTTGCCGTTAATGCTATCCCCAATTCTGGGAAGACCTGTGCGGTTTATTTACATTAGTAAACTACCAATTTGGTTAATCTTGATATCTTTGGTAATTAGAACTGTCGGAGATATTTATGTACAACATACTTCAAATTCCGATGGATCTTATTCTCAACTTCTGGCCTCAGCGCTAAGTCTATCTGGTTGGTTGGTAGTGGCTGCTATTCTTTCATTCATGTTTATGGTACATCGATCAATAAATATGCCCGCGAAAATCTATTCCCAAGATGAAACAACACCACTATGATTTGATGTTACTAATTTTACATTTTATCATATGTAAAAAATGCCAGTATCTTGATGATACTTAATTGAAAAGTAATTAACCTATCTATCATCCTACATGAAGTAATTGTTGAAGCACATCGATACTTGGAAAGGATTGGCAACAAAAATAAAAAATAAAAGTATTGTGAAATGATAAATTACCTGATTGTATTCAATAAAGTAACAAATTTAACATCCAATTTCGAATATTATTAGAATTCTGACCTAATCATGTTATTATCTTAAGAAATTCTAACAAGATACTTTTTTCGTACTCTATCCCCTACCTCTAATCCTGTAAAGAGTATTTTTATTGAAAGTTAACTCCAATCCCCCGAAAATAAGATTTATTAAGTGCAAATTCTCAAAAGATTTGTGTTTAGGCAAATTATGGTTGTGTTTGTCACAACAATGGTATTCACGGTATTATTATCAACGAACTATTCATTTTCGAAAGAAGTTGAATGCGCCGATACTTTTACGGATATGGATTGGGATCCAAAGAACCACGAACCTAATAATCCATCCTCTAAGGAATTCGAATTGCTGGCATATCATGGCTCACTTTGCGAGCTTACAAAATGCATTGACCATGAGGAATGCACAAACCGCGAAGCAGTAGATTGGGATAAGTTCAAGAGTTCACCCGCATACGAGCTTAGTTATGAGGAACAGCAGGAGTGTCTTGAAAGATCTCAAGAGGATGGCAATGGAAAGGATGGTTTAGTTGGATATGAGATCATGTCTTGTGGATTAGGGGAAAACAGATATTAGATAATCTGATTCTCCCTTTATTTTAATACTAATTTAGAGACTATGCCCCGAATCATTTGACAGTCCAGGCCTATAGTCCTAGTCAGTGTAAAATAGTGTAATCTTACTATCTTTCAACCCTTGTTTGCTGTGATTATTTTTATCGAATATATTTTCTAAATTAGATATTAGAGTAAAGCAATTGAGGGTAGAGCATGAAATGGGGTATGCTCTAATTTATCAGTTCCACCTTATCATCTGCCAGAAAAAGTAGATGTCTGTGTATAACCTGGGTTTGAAGGAGTCACGAGGCCTTGTAATTCTCCATTCTCATGAGCTTGGGTGCGAATTACTACGTAAACTGAATCATTTTTCATTAAATTTATTAAATCAGTTACTGTCTTTCCAATTAGCGGACCACTAAGATCATATGATGTAATAATTCCTTTAGATAACAATCCATTCACTTCACTAGTAGGAATCTGAGATTTCCCATTAACCTCCATATAGGAATTAAATACCTGTGCTAAATCAGTTCCATTCTTCAAGCTAATATGCGCTCCAATAACTCCATCAAGTCTATTTGTATTTATCTGGTAAGCCATATTTCCATCTGGATCTATGTTAAATTTAGCCGTCCCAGTAGCTGGAGTATTGATTGATGGTGAGAGAGTTTGGCCCGATAAACTGGCTGTGAAACTCGGTTGTTGTGCGAATGTAGGTATCGATATTGATATTAGGGACAGGACCAAGATACCAAGAGACAAAACTGACGTGTATCTGCCAATAGAAAACTTTGATGATTTTTTCATTTTCATAGACATTCATCATTTCAATAGGGACTAATCTATAAGATATTTACTTAATTTTGTTAAGGTAACTTAATTAACTATCAACTCACATTCTTGAAAAATTGATACAAGCTATACTACCTTTCCTATTGTAGATGCTAAACTTCCGATAGATAAATACCAAAATAGGTATACTTACCCATTCAATAATAGCAATAGATCAGAAGTACCATTTTGTATATAACCAATGAGTAGTTCCACACATTGAGCTATAGAATGAGTTTGAAATATATCCGAGTAGTAACAGATAGCATAACAACGAATCAGGATGATTACACTAGGAGGAAGAAAACTGTTTGAGGAGATCGATAAACCCACACGAATGAAAATTCTTTCAGAAAACGCAGAGGCAATTGAAATGGAAGCAGGTTGGACAGGTGATCTTAAAGGTTTTAATGGATTTCCCGATGGGAAGATGGTAGGCTCAGGTAGTTCTGTTCAGAACAAAAATGGTGTTACAATATCGCATTGGGAAGGATTTTTTACCACAAATGATGGACATGAATTATTATTCAATGGTCGTGATATGAGTAAAAATAATAAATTTGTCGTTCTTAGAACCTATTTTACTAATTCCGATAACCTAAAGTGGATGAACGGATTGATCTGTATTTTGGAAGGTGAATTCATGCCAGATGCCAACGAATTTCGAAGCGTAGGTTATGAATGGTTAAAATAGTGTATTTTTTTATTACAAATTGTTACTGTAAATAAATCAAATCTCTTTCAGAGCATCATTTCAAAGGCATTCTGAAAGAAATTTGTATCTAACAATGAGTAACTGTTATATAATTAGTAATATATAGTAATATGCGATGAAAGAAGCAAAATTATTGAAAATACTCGTCGAAGAGAAGTCTCTAGTAAGGTTGTTGAAGACATTAGGTACTGGAAAAGGGTATCCAACTAGAGAACTGCTAACCAAGTTGGGTGCGTATGGATATGGACATAAACAGCTACTTAAGGCCCAGAAGCGTGGACTCGTGGCCCGAAAGAGCGTAAAAAACAAAGTATTCAATAACCTAACAGAAGACGGTAAAAAACTCGTAAAACTAGCCCGAGAGATAGGAGTATAGACTCTACTCTCCCAATTTATTTCTGCATACTGGCTTTTGTTTAAATACTTTCCAGCTAAGGCAGCTCATGTTCTATCTTTTTACCTAAAATCTTTGAAAAGTTACAATCCTTGAGGATTCATCGACTTGTGAAGAATACTAATTTTTAACCGATAATTGTCATGAAAATTATTAAAATAACAGTTATTAATTGTTAGAACTCTTTATTTTACAATCCTTATTGGTAAATTGTCTACATTTTTCACTATGGCGCCATTGACCATTATTGAAATATTGCAAGTGTTTTGAATTATCTCTGTCTGTAACAATTCTTTCCTGCCCATTCTTAGTAGATCTTGATTTTGCCATCACTTCCACACCTCTTCTCATAATTAACAATAATAGTTAGGAGAGCATGGCTTAAAAACATTCTAAATGCAAGTAATTTGAAAGTTGATAATAAATTATTGAAACTATGAGTAAGGTAGCCAGGGATTTTTGTATGGATTGATATTTTGAGGAGAAATAGTATCAAAGAAAGTATCAAATCATGGTTATCTTGTTTAACACTTCAATTAATACTAGAATTACCTTAATTCTTTTTCAAAATTCTCTTGATATTTGAAAAAGCAAAAACAATATTACAAATTAATCTTAAAGTTTAATTTGTGTTTGACCATGAATATTTGTGGATTTATTCTTATTATACAATCTGACTACATCTATGAGTTGCCATATCCAAAATCCTCCTCCAATTATTGGCCCAACTACCCAATCAATAGGAAATGGAACAAGCCAAATTACAGCAAGCCATATTGCCACACGTGCCACTAAGATTATTACTCCCCTTTTCTTATACCCTAGATAGATATGACCTAGACCTGCAAAAATGACTGCTAGAATTATAGTGATTGCTAGGCTTTTTGCCAATATTGTAATATTAACTACATAGTTAAAAGAACTTTTGTGACCTGAACTCTTCTCAATAATCTAGTGGATGAGATAGCGATTACTACAAATAATTCTCAATAACTCTCACATGCTTTGATTGACCGGTCGAAAGTCATATGTAACGTCGTTTGGATTTTTGCTATTGAATTACAAAAGGAGGTATTAACGTAGAAAAGAAAACTGATGGGAGGAGTAGGGTTGATTGTATAATAAAAACAACCTTTGCCCACCAGTTTCTTTTGCTCTAAGGTTAATTGTAGGGCCGATTATAAAACTCCTAGATCACCCAACCAGGAGGGAGGGATAATCTTACAGGTTAGTTTTCACTCAGAGTAACAGTTGACACAATATCTTATAAGCGTGCAAGAAATTCAAAGTAGTGTATTTACTTTTTCAATTACCACACAAAAGAAATAACAAAAGATACCAATGTCATTACTTGTGCCATTAACACTACCAATTTTGTACGATGAGATCTCAGTAGACATATTTTCTTCTCATTAAATATTGATTCATTTACATATTGAAAGTTGCCTAATTTCTTAGTACAAATACTAGTCCTTTCGTACTCTTCGATTGATGTACCACAGATGTTAAATAAAGTCGAAATTATTCTTAATGGATGAAAATTAGAAAGCAATGTTTTACTGTTTCAACCCTTGTTTGCTTCCTGTCTGGAAGCTTTTACTTGGCAGG
>DASVGC010000119.1:0-2483 GCA_036379735.1 Nitrososphaeraceae archaeon | reverse complement strand
GCTTATTTTTTAATTTTAGATTTTCATACGATTCTCTGAGTTTTAGATATAGGTCCTTCATCGCTGGTTCCAACAGTGCAAAAGAAAGGTAGAAATCTTCAGCTTCTCGCAAGTATCTTTTGATCTTGTTATTTACTAAGTTTCCGTCTAATTTTGGCATATTACTAATGAATTTCATGTTGTTTGCTCTATCTACCAGTTTTATGACTTTCATATCATAGTCAGCAGAGCTCAACCCTTTACAGTAATCATGAAATCTAGCCAATTGCCTTTGTTCATCATTATCACCGGAATAATTTTCAAGAGGTTTTATCTTTAGATCCATGCAAATCTCATGGACCCTAATACCAAATCTATACTTGAGATACGCATCAAAACCATATTCTTTTGTCTTGTACAGATCCAATATTCTGTCATTATCCTCCATCACATCATGTAATATCGATGAAACTATTTCGACACTTGTTATATTACGATTTACCGTGAGATAGTGGTTGACTACATCCCTTGTAACCGGCCAGATATGAGTCTCAAGAAAAGGTGATTGATTGTCCTCACGTTTAATGCCGCTATGAATCTCGGTCGATACGTCCATCGCCTTAGTAATATAATCATCAATCCTTATTCTATTTTGAGTAAGGAAATTCTCTAGGTCTTCCCTCTTTAGAAAATCCTGATTCTTCATGTTTATAATTAAAACCTGGACAACAAAAGGATTTCTTCGACAAAATCAAAGAATTTGCTTGTAGTTTTCATATGACACCAAATACGGGTTTTATTCGGCAAGTGCTACGTACATTATCTCTAATGTCCCTTTTTCCTATTTCTTGTTCATGGTGTCAATTGCCCTCTTTTTCTCCTCATTTAATTCATCGAGTGAAACACTATTAGCCAAAATTATAGTAGCGGCACCTTTATCAATATCGCCCTCAGTAAATATCGCCGCATATTCTGTTGAAGATAGAACTTTGATTACAGAATCGTCAGCCGGTAGCGTTAATTCTAACTCCCTTAAGGGAATGACAGAACCATAATTATCAATATCAAGTTCAACAACCCTTATTTTGTTTCCTTGTATTATCTTGTCCACCTTTACTAACAAGATGCACCGTGCACCTACATATTATACATCATCCAACTACTTAGGTATTTTTGCTATTTGAGTCAAGTCAAACAGAAAGTATTCAAAAAACCACTTTGCAATACGTTTCAATAAGATAAAAATGGTTTTTTTGAAATTACTCTAATATTGTAACTTGGTAACCAGTAGGTTCAGGATATCAGTATTTCAATCAATTAAATGCAAATTTTCGCTTTTTAGTGATAAACAAGATAAATTCTCATGGATATTCTTATTAATGATATTTGTTCTATATCATCCAATGAATAATAAGATACGTGAGCAGAATATCGTCCTTCTACTCCCAATAATAGTAACTTTAAACACTGTATATGTTTCTGGATTTATCGATCTTGAAATTAGCGGGATGATCACATCAAATTATGTTAGTCTTCGCGAAAACGGAAAGACAAAATCGTCAGGATTGCCCTCTAGTCACTGGTGTAGAAAGTGTGCGTCCGACTCATTTTCACTAGAAGATACAGTTCAAGTCACACCAGAATCAAGCAAACCAACATTATGTGAAATATACGTATGCGACAGCTGTGGCCAGAAAACTGAGTACTGGAAATATTTTGAAGGAACCCAATCTGCCTGAACTTTTTTATTCCACTAACATTGTAAATTGTCAATCATTGCACGTGATTGGTTTTGCTAAAAATCTAATCGGTCCTTCAAGTCAACTATTGCATCATTTAATTGATACTATTTGAGAGTACTTTATGCAAGCCTCATTATCACAAGAATTTCGTATTTTTGTAAACAATTTACACTACAAAGTAAAATATTACCGTAAAGATCTATTTGAGTCTCAGGAAGGAAACCTTCTCTGCATTTCGTAGGAATGTAATTGCGTATCTACCTCTTTAAGGAGATCATGCATGCCTATAGGCTTTTGAAGGAATGCATTGATAATTTTTTTCTTTGTATAATCTCGAAACACCTTGTCGTCAATTTGAAATGCCGTCATCAAGATTGTTCTTACAGTTGGATTTAAATCCTTAATCTTTTTTAGAAACTCCATACCGTTCAAGCCAGACATCTTAAAATCTGAAATTACCAACACATAGGCGTGTTCGTTAACTTGAAAATGTTGAAGGGCTAAAATTGGATCAGTAAATGTTAGTATTGTAACACCTGTAATACTGTCTAATATATCATGAAAAAGGAGTGTGATATCCGCATCGTCGTCTACAACGCAAATTATTCGGTTGGTAGCCATGTCTTACAATAGCCTGAAACCTTTACATTAATTATGCACAATTTAGAAACAAACAATAAATAAGTTCATCTTTCTCGCAGGCAAAAAACCATAGTACTGGAAGGATATTGTACTTGAAGATCTACTTATATACTGCATATG
>DASVGC010000118.1:0-2204 GCA_036379735.1 Nitrososphaeraceae archaeon | reverse complement strand
GTGGGATCTTCATAAAGACATGTTTGCCCTAACTCTTGCATTTTTTTCCTTGCTACTAATTTCAAAAATTCCAAATCTATCAAAGAAGTTGATTGCAATAACAGCTGCTCTTGGTATTGTATCAGTTCTTACGGACAGAATGATAGGTCTGCTTTTGTCCATATCTCTCATTGGTACTTCTTTTGTGAAGCGGGATAGAGCCTTAGCGATCGTTGTAGGCATTGTAATTATAATTTTTGGACTATCACTCCAAGCAAATCATGACAGTATCGAATACAATCTAAAAATGGTAGGATCTAATGACTCAATTAATGAAATCTATAATCCATTAAATCTAATTGTTCTGTTTTTAGTGATGAATGCAATTTTGTTACCATCAGGAATAGTAGGACTTATCAAATCAAAATTAGTCATATTCAAAATTCCTCTTTTGATTTCAGCGATTGGTTCCTTTACGTGGATAATCTTTCCAAACACATCCGCTTTTCTTCCAGATAGATGGATAATCATATTCAGCATTTTTCTTTCATTGTTTTCAGGATATGGATTTATTACATTGATTGAAAATAGACAGATTGCACTTTTTAGCAGGAAATTAAGTAATTATCTGATAATTCTAATTCCTTTCATATTCCTGGGATCAGCTTTTGCGTTAAGTCCTAATAATTCCTATGTCAACATTTACGGGGTCTTTCATCACTTTATAGGTCCCTACGGTCCGTTGACTATGCAATATAATTCAATATCTTTACCAGAATCAAGAGCATTACTGTCTGCTGTTGATTGGATAAATAACGATACTAATACTGCAGAAGGTTCGTTAATAATGGGTAGCAAACATTTGAGAGGATGGATGGAGCTAGAGCTAAAAGAAAGAACATTTCTATTTACTGATAATAACACCAACCTTTTGGCAGCAAACAAATACGGCGAATTATACTTGTTAGAACTAGCTTCGAGGCAGTCAACAGAGATACCCGAGAATTATCTGCAGGAGTTAACTTACAATAGTACTGATTTCTCGCTTTACAAGTTGAAGCTGACTGAATAAAATTAGATCATCTAGTTCTTGTGGAAATAAAATGAGCGTTGTCATTTGATCATAATTCTGACAAACTCGGAGATTTGGAGGTTAACTCTGATATTTCTCTTCCATCTTCATGAATTTTGATAATTCAACAAGCTCATTAAATTCATTAAAATCAAGCATTGTATCCCTAGAGTTTTTTGTAGATCCATTTTTCTTGAGGTCAGACAATATTTTCTTTATGGCAAACGCGGATCCATACAACCCAGAAAGCGGGAATACCACCATACTATAACCCATTGATTTAAGCTCACTGGCAGAAAAGGTTGGTGTAACGCCATTTTCAATCATATTTGCCAACAAAGGTGCATCAATTTTCTTTGGAATTTCTCGAAGTTCTTCCTCTGACTGTGGAGCCTCAACAAAGACAACATCTGCACCTTCTTTTTAATACCTTTTGCCTCTGTCTATTGCTTCATCAAGGCCTAAAGGCGCTCGGGCATCTGTTCTTGCTACTATGGTGAACTCATTATTAGCGGATGATGCAACTGCTGCTCGGAGCTTTTGTATGTAGTCCTCAGAAGAAATTACTTCCTTGCCTCGCATATGGCCACATCTTTTTGGCCAAACTTGATCCTCAAGAAAAATTCCAGCTCCACCATTTGCAATCAGATCGCCTATTAGTTTCCAAACAGTAAGTGGGTTACCATAACCAGTGTCTACATCGACTATTACAGGAACGTCAACTGCCCTGATAATCCTTCTTGCATTATCAATATTCTCACCAGCATTCAAAAATCCAAAATCTGGCAATCCCAATAAGGAAGCGGCGGATCCGTATCCAGTCTGAAACATTGCCTCAAATCCAACATGTTGCGCGATTTTTGCACTTAACGCATCAAATACGCCAGGAAGAACAATAATGTCATCTCTTTTTTTTATTTTTTCCTTTAATGCCTTTCGTCTATCTAAATTCATGACTTTGACAGAGTAACAGATTTATTTATTTATTCTAATCCTTGTTCGCTATTATGTTGAGTTATTTCATATGTGCCGTCCGGTAGGGTATTAAGTTTGATTTTGCAATTTCTGCATTCATAGTAGTCAATGTCATGATTATGAACTATGGAACCATTTAGCCATATCATCATTGTGCCGCATTGCGGGCAATTCATTG
>DASVGC010000117.1:0-2004 GCA_036379735.1 Nitrososphaeraceae archaeon | reverse complement strand
TACGTTCTTCATCTTTAGTTAGTTTTTTTGTCTGAATGTCTCTTTCAATCTGGTCCAGATTTTTTGATAGATTAATCATGTCAAATCTTTCTTTTCTCAATTTATGACCAGTGCTATCGTTCGCCTTTTCATCGAGATTTTTCATCTTATTTCGAATTTCCATCAAATTATTCTTAAGTTCTAAAAATTTTGAGTATTCTGATTCCTTAATCTCATTTACCTTCTTTAGCTGTGTCCTGAGTTCTTCTAGCTCCATTCTCTGCTTATCAATATCGACTTTAGTGGATTCAATAGATTGATTGAGTGATTCAACCTTTTCTTCACCAGTTTTTTGCTCTGTAAGAAGTGTTTTCTTAAATTTTGTGAGGGTATTTAAATTCGAATCAACGTATTTGTTCGATCCTTCAACATTATTCCCATTCCTATCAATATTTGCAACTATGGAAGACTTGTTATTTCCATCTGTGCTATGCTCTTTTAACACTTCTATCGTGTTTTTAAAATATTCAAAATATATCTTTTATCATTAAGGCGTCTTCCAGGGTGGATATATCTTTATATTTGATAAGTGACCATTAAAGTCAGTCTATTATGGATGAGTTTGAAAAAGATTTTCCAGATTTTGATTGGAAAAACACTCCTGCCTACAAACATCCTGGGGGAAAAGACTGTCCTTGCCCAAAACACGAGTATATTAGAGAACAAATTAGTGTTGCCAAGAATATTTCTGCTAACAAGGAGTCTAATAGTAAACATAGGGCTCAAATTACACTCAAGTTTTGCCCAGATCATTATAATGTTTATTTTGATGAAGTAATTCCATCGATGCCTCTAAAGTATAGATTGATGACGAAATTTGCATTAAAAATAAAGGCAATTTTGGTACAAAAATTGACATACATGCAATCAGATCAATGCTTTTATTGCAAATTTGGCTCAGGGGGATTTGACAGAAAAACCGAGCTTCCACCTATATGAAATTTGTTTTGCTGATTCTTGCAGGACATTGATTATCCAATTTGAACTAAGGCTCAACCCAAAACCAAGAATATTTCTTAATGGTATCGAAAGGTAAGGAATTGGAGTTTTGGCTTCAGAGTAATATCCTTCATAAAAAGCGTTTTCTATTACCTTATACTTTCCAATATCCAAACATAGTAAACTTCCAAGAAACGAGCCAATGTCCATACTTCTCGCAAAAACAGAACCATTCTTTTTAATAAATCCAAGATCAGTTCGTAGTACCTTATTTTTTGAACCTACCAGAAAATTTTGTGATTTGTTATCGGTGAAAGAGTACCCTGATTTATGAAGTCTTCCTGTGATAATTCCCGCAGCAAATGCTAATGAAAGATTGTTTTCCTTGGACAGTACCTCGAGAAGATTTCCGCCTGATACAAACTCTTCAATTAGCATTTTGGAAGAAATTGAAATTAATGATGGCGTCGCAATTCCAATAGAGCGCAATTTTTCTCTCATTTCAAATCCTTCATTTGATGTCATTTTGTTACCAAGTTCTGGTGGAGCTGAAGGATGTGCAACAAGGATGGAAAGAATTGCATATGTCATTACAATAATATAATCGTGCAAGTTCTTGCTCATCTTATTTCGTTTGACAACTACTTTTTTTCCATCGATCTCTGTAACCGATATCTCTCGTTGCCAGTTAACGAAATACAATACAATACATTTACTTCCAATAAATAAATACATTTTTGGAAGTTAGAAAAAGCCTAGCAATACAATTTAAGAAAAGTTACTTTATCCATCACAATTAATCAATAAAGTAATGGTGGACCGAGTGGGATTCGAACCCACGACCTCAGCAATGCCAATGCCGTATCCTACCGGACTAGACGATCGGCCCATGATTTCGACTTAGATTTACACATTAATATCTTTAGGTTAATTATGTTTTTATTATTACAACAAAAGTGATCTTTTAGTTGAATTTAGAATTAACTTATATCAAAATGTAAGATAAAGATTCAATAAAAATTATAA
>DASVGC010000116.1:0-9768 GCA_036379735.1 Nitrososphaeraceae archaeon | reverse complement strand
TTTTCTTTATAATTTTTCTAAAATGCTCTAAATTCTTTGAAATCTCCTCATTCCATTGTTCTTCTGTAAATCCATGGACTTTAATTCCGTGTTCTTTTGCATTCTGGAGTAATTCTTCTTCTGTCTCTCCGTACATCGTGTGAGTACAGACCGAATCCCCGGCGTCTTTACAATTTATTGAGAGTGTCATTGAAAATGATATTCCTGTAAACTATTTAAATTTTCTTCAATTTACTATCAATTGATTTTGGAAGTCTGGCATGGCCAATCGTAAAATGGAACAAATGATTAAGAAAAAATTGTAGTTACTTTAATTGGATCTTAAACTTCATCCAGCTAAACAAATATGATAACAACTTATTGAATTTTCCGAGAAGGAATCGGATCAATTATTAGACACGTTTGTCTTAATTAACTCGACCAACTTGAATAAGGAAATTAAATATGCATTAGAATATCATCAAGAAACGAAGCATTCTCAGATGAGTATTAGATTATCCAATCATTACCTAGACTGGGATAACAAACCAAAGCCGTTTAAGTTTTATACCAATATTCCATCAATTCCCCTCCCGGCTAAATTTCCATTACCTACTCACAATGTGATTACCATGAAAGAGATAAATCAAAACACAGCCTCGGAAAATCCCAAGATAGATACTGAATTATTATCGTCTTTGCTTTTCTTTTCTTCCGGAATTACAAGACAAATCAAATATCCACACGGGAAATATTATATGCGTGCTGCTCCTGCTACAGGTGCACTATACCCAATCGAAGTCTATTTAGTATCCGAAAATATTAGTGGTCTACAGGCAGGGGTATATCATTTCTGTCCCGGTGAGTTCTCTCTAACGAGATTGAGAGAAGGAGATTATAGACTCTTTTTATCTGAAGCGGCAGGATTTGAACAAGCAATAAAGAATTCACCATTCACAATAATACTTGCTTCCATTGCCTGGCGAAACGCTTGGAAGTATCAGGCTCGTTCTTACAGACATTGGTTCTGGGATTCAGGTGTGATTGCTGCGAATCTGATTGCCACAGCTATGTCCTTTAGTTTGGATACCAAAATGATTACAGGATACATCGACAAATATGTAAATGAATTGTTATGCCTTGAAGAAAATAAGGAAGCATCGATTGTTCTGGCACCAATTGGAATTGGTTTGTCAAAACAAGAGGCCACCAAAATTCAGTATCCATCTAGAGTTGTTCCAGATATCGTACCTATATCAAATGAGAAGGAAGTTGAATATGACCAGATCTGGAAATTACATAATGCGTCGTCACTCAATTCAACTGATGAAGTGCGTCAATGGACTCACTCTATAAAATCAATGCAAGAAATTAAGGAAACAAAAGATGACTATGTAAAATTATTTTCAAAACACATAGAGCCCATACCAAACAATTCACAATCGCTATCTGACGTCATACTCTTAAGAGGTTCAACCAGAAAATTTTCAAGAGAGCCTATTGCATTCGAACAACTCTCAAACATCCTTTATAGTCTAACGGGTCCTACGCCATCGGATCTTGGTGAAAAAAAATCTCTTATAGATATTTATTTTATTGCGAACGATGTAACTAACATCCAGAAAGGAGCATATTTTTTTAACCGAAACGATAACTCAATTAATCTCTTAAAAGGGAACATTAGAAGAGATATGTCGGGATATTTGTGCTTGGAACAATCTCTGTTTAGTGATGCAAGTGTTGTATTTTATATTATGTCCAACATCAAATTGATAATGGATAAACTAGGAAATAGAGGCTATAGATTATCCCAATTTGAATCAGGCATATTGGCTGGAAGAATTTACCTGTCTGCTTATAATCAAAAAATTGGTGCTTCAGGCTCTACTTTTTATGATGACGCTGTAACCGATTTTTTTTCACCCCATGCAAATGATAAGGATGTAATGATTGCTGTAGGAGTAGGCGTCCCAGGTTATAAGTCAAAACCCGGTAGAGTTCTAGCTGGCAAGTTCTCAAGAGAAGAACTATTATGATGAATCGATAACACAAATAATTATTTTATAAAGAATTGTGTGGAAATTGAATTTCCATCTGGAATCCTTTGTATAATAGAAGAGAATATCTTGAAGGAAAATTCAATAAAATTTACAAAGTCTTGAGTCTGTCTTCTAACTTGTACATGAGACTGAGGTCTATGTCTGCATAGGTTTTTTTGCCCACTTCAAAAGGATCGTCCATATCCTTTATCAGTAGAATCAAGCTAATCAGAATTAATGAAATAACACCAGTCATTATGATGCCATCAATAAAACGTTCTATATTCGTGAATAGTAACGTAAGTATCGCTGCACTTACAGCTAATTGTGCCACACTGTACGCTGCAGGAATGAATGTAGTTTCCTTTATTGTCTCGATGCGATTGGAGATTCTATCAATTGTAGCAAGCTCATTTCTCAACCTTACAATAAATTGTGGAGCCGTTCCTTTATTTGCAAGATATACAATTTCTTGATCTATCTCATCCATTGCCAAATTTACATCCCTTTGTTTCCACACATTGCTTTTAAAATTTGAATTAACGGTGGTTAGCAGTCTTCTTATCTTATCGCGTATGGCATTTATCTTTTCATTGTCAGTGCTTGTCAGCCTAACATCCTTATAGAGAATAAGAATCGAAGCAGCTAACTCGGAGGGAATTTTTTCGCTTTCCTTATAATCAGACAAAGTTCCTGCAAGAATAATTGCAATTATGAAAATTACTCCACCTACAAATGCAGTTACAAGGGGACTTATGGCGACAAAGTCCAATTGAAAATAGTGAATAGCTGCTTTGGTGACAAGCAACAACGCAACAAAGCCAAATACCTTCAGCAGTATTGAATGACGTAATAGCATCAATCTATTGACTTACCATCACTCTGTTTGGGAGCCTCGTTATAAATTTTTTATTCGAAGACTACCAACTTCCATTTGGAATATTTTCTAAAGTTGCTAGTTTCATGATACTGGATTTTCTACTGAATTCAATTTGAAGTAAGCTTAGAATAATAACTGTGATGGTGTTAAGAGAATCTAGTACAATATGATTGAGTTGGCTCTATATATACAACAATAAAAATTAGTTCGTAAGTTTCTTTACAAATTGTGGTAAAACTTATCAAATAGATGATCAAAAAAAGTGTTCTTGCAAACCTGTTCTATTACATCCAATTCTAGTGTCTATAATTTTTGAATATTATAAGCAACTTCATCAGTCTGAAACGTAAATTTTTTATGATGTTATTGTGAAAGAACTACGACGTACGAAGATAAGATTGTTAAATTCAAGATTGGTACGTTACTGTAAGTGGTAATTGTTTCGGGCTTACGTCACGTTTGAATCGTTAAATAACTTATTGCTAATTAGTTTACATGAGTGAAGAAAAAGAAGAAGGTTTTGATAAAGTAAAAGAGGGCTTCAAGAAAGTAGTTGGTGGCACTGCAGAAGTAGTTGAAGGCAGTGCACAGGAAGTTAAGGAAGCAGTTGAAGACACTGCAGAAGGAGTTGAAGAAACGGCAAGAGAGGCAACAGACACAGACTCGCATACATACTCATATGAAGAGGAGGAATACATAGATGATAACGAAGTAGGGGAAAAATTAGAGGATGCAGGAGACAAGGTTAAAGCCGGTGCAAAAGCAGTTGCAAACAAAGTCGAAGATCCTGACAAGGATTTAGATAGCGAGTACCAAAAAGAAAAGATAGAAGAAAAAATGGACTAGAATTAGTCCATTCAATTCTTATGTAAAAGATTTGGGTTTTGAGTTCCTATCAGGTTTTAAGTTTTTTATAATTTGTTGGTAAATGTTCTTTTGAAACAACCATACAATTGTTTCAGTCCTGGTGGGTCCTTTCCCAACCATGTTTAGGGCCCATCAGATTAAATTCTTTTGAAAACAAGAAAGTAAACTTATATTTCACATTTTGCATTAGTTTTTCAAGTTTTTATAATATGATGGGAGGAAAAGTGTGCCTTTACCGGGCTTTCTCTCGATCCTCCCATCTGATTTGAATTATTTTTATAATTTGTTGCTCATATGTAATTCAACGCGAATATATACACCATCAATCGCCGGTGGGCTTGAAAGAATTGTACCGTCATAACCCATCGGTGTGTATATTGTTATGAGCTTGTGTTATTGAGATTATGGAGGAGGTAAAATTTTAATAATTCCATAACGCTCGATTCTAGTTGATTTTAATTTTTATCGCCTAGTTAAACCTTGAATCTATATAAGATTTTTTGACCCGTACAATATTATGTCATTGCATAATATCTGCCTTAACTGTGGACATAGAAAAGATGAGCACAGTCCGGATGGTAGTCGCTGTCATAACGATTTATGCCGTTGTTTGAGATTCAAAACTACATTATTGCAATACGGCGCGGATTCAACAGTATATGGTAAGTTGAATGAGTAAAATTGTTGATTTAGATTAGACAATTAAATCAATTCACTTATTATATTTCACATTTTTTAAATTGTATTTGAGTACGCGAAAAAACCTTTGAGTGACTCGGGAATCAATGGAAGTTGAATTTCTATGGATTTGATTAAACAATCCCTAGACTTATTGTCCTTTAGAAATAATCTCACTACTTTTTCATCAGGACAGTAAATAAATATGATATCCTCATTTTCGTCTTTGCACATGTTTCTTGCGGCAGTCTCTACCGCTGTAGTCCAATAGGCAAGTTCATCTGGATTATCGGCCAACTTATCGATCGTTTTTAAAATCTGTTCGATGCTTTTGTCCCCTGTCCCAATTACCATAATAGATATGATTGGATACTATCTCAAAAGTTTTTGTTATTCTCTGCTTAAATGCCAGGACGATCTTAGACATATTATTGTTTGTTTAAAAGGTCTAATAAAGAATTTTGAATACGGCTTAATTTGATATCTTTCTATTGTTGATTTCATTTTGTTTTATTTGTTAACAACTGTTTCATTTAACATGGCTTGACAGAAAACCTCGCCCATAAGGTGATTATCACTTGTCAAATTCTTGATATATTCTGCAGCAGATTGATTGAGGATTTGGGTTTCATTCCCTATAGTAACAACTCCATTTGTACAAATCCCTTCTTCAGTTAACAAACCAGAAATATGTTGAAGATAGAAATGCGGAAGAAAAAATATCGTAATTGATAGGAGATACATAAACAACGGCCTTTTAATCGATGAACTTTTTGGTACGGTCTTATCGTAATTTATTGAACACAGATGTTTTCTCAAATGTTAGATGTTGTACTAATAGCATAATGTTTTAAATAAATGCGAGAACTTAAAGTACGATCGGTCTCTATCTTAAGACTTCCACATTTGGTTTCATTTCTTTTTAAAGTATGTTGTCCTACTTCTATTAATGGATCTAATAAACCGAAAGTTCACATGCTTCTCGATCTTAATAATATCAGTCTCGTTTGTATTTGCACAAGGAATTTCAAGTAATTTCCTCATTTTATCTGCCGAGGGATCACAAAACATAATGAGTGAAATACCGAAAGTAATCCCAATTCAAGATAACTCTGATGATGGAGAAGAATCCGAAGATTATCAGAATTCAGATAATTTACTAGGTAATAGTAATGAAGATGGTAACGAAACTGGAGGCCTTTTAACTGGTGGTGAATCAACTTCAGGTAATACAAATCAAACTGAAAGTGATGTGACAATTGATCAAGCCCTGGATGAAAATAATAATCAGACAGTAGAATCAGAAAATCAAGTCAATCAGAATGTAAACGTAAATCAA
This sequence comes from Nitrososphaeraceae archaeon, assembly GCA_036379735.1. Taxonomy (GTDB): domain Archaea; phylum Thermoproteota; class Nitrososphaeria; order Nitrososphaerales; family Nitrososphaeraceae; genus TA-21. Next base: position 3,986 of record DASVGC010000116.1, on the reverse strand, counting down.
ACCAATAATCAAAATGTAAATGTCAATGTCGAAATGAAACAAAGACTGGAACTAAAAATATCAGAAGAGGAAGGTGAAGCTCCGATTACTATAGAGGAACAAACTAGAATAGAATCAGATGACAAAATCATAGTAACAGAACATATAGGAATAAGTGGCCCAGAATGCAAAGCAGGTAACGTTCTTGAAGGTGCCTCAAATGCAGAAGATCTTAGGGTTTTGGCTGAATGTCAGGATGCAATTGGTACGGTAATGCATACGAAAAAAATGGATGACGGAGACTACAAATTCTTTTTGAATGTAGAGGAACCATTCAAGTTCCTAGTGAATGACAAAAATAACGAAGAAACAGAAGGATTCCTGGTAGTTGAAATAGTACCTCCGCATCAAGATGGTATGTATCTACCTAAAGACGGAGATCGTGTACATATATGGGGTGCATGGGTAACTGATAAACCAAAAGGATGGCACGAGATACATCCAACTTGGAATGTAGTAAAAATGTAGTTAGAGAACACTCAGTCCCATCTGAAGGGACAACTTAGTTTTTTTAATTCAATTTAATTTTATCGAAGTCTTTCTTACTTCTGCCTTGGCCAATACAAGAAATGTTGTTTTCAAACGTTGATCTGAAAATCCTAGTATGGTCTGTATTTCTTTATCTGTATAACCTCTATCCCTTCCATTGATTTCGTTATCTGTTTTTTCATAACTAATAAATTTTTTAATTTTCTTCCAGTTAAGGGTAACATCGTTCATTTCGCAGGCATGCTTTATTGCACTCAAATAAACATTTTTGTACTGGCTTGATATTATTAGAGAAACTAGATATCTTATATCAAGGCTCGATAAAGCCTGTGTCGGTAATCTTAGTAAAGAATCCAGGTCCAATTTGCAATATTTTAAGAATTTTGATAAGCAGTATACTTAATTTTTCTTAGTTACCTCAGAATGAATCGAGTTTACAAAGTTAAAGTATGCCTCTTCTTGCACTAGCATACCATATAGTCTAAAAAACTACAATAAAGAACTAATTATTAAAAGACATTCATCTACAGTACAATAATGAATGTAAGATGTGATTGGGCAAAAGACCAAATCGAGATAGACTATCATGATAAGGAATGGGGAATTCCGCTTCACAATGATACGAAGCTATTTGAGTTTTTAGTATTGGAGGGAATGCAGGCGGGTCTAAGCTGGCGTATTATTCTAAATAAGCGCCAAGAGTTTCGAAAGGCATTCGACAATTTTGAAGTGGAACTAGTTGCTAATTATGATAATATGAAAATTAAGGAACTTTGCCTAAATCCATTAATCATTAGGAACAAGAAAAAAATAGAGGCGACGGTTAGCAATGCGAATGCTTTTATCAGAACCCAAAAAGAATTTGGCAGTTTTGATACCTATATTTGGAACTTTGTAAAATACAAACCTATTCAAAATTCATGGAAGACATACAAGGATGTTCCATCAACATCAATAGAATCAGATATGATTTGCAACGATCTTAGAAACAGAGGATTTAAGTTTGTGGGATCGAAAATATGTTATTCAATGATGCAAGCAATAGGAATGGTCAATGATCATACCACAGGATGTTTTAGATATAAGCAATTAAGAAGATAGTAGATTTCATATTAAATCCAATGCAATGGGATAGAATGGGATTTTTTTTAGCAATCTAGAATAAGTAGATATAGCGAATTAATTCAACATCAGGTAGTTGAAAGATATTATCCTCTCTATCCAAAATACAGAGATTGAAACTCTGGGAAATTTTAAGGAGTTGTTCGAGTCCGATGGATATGTAATCGAGACTATTCATGTTAAGAAGGACAAAATACCCAAAGAACTTGATAAATATGCAGGAATAGTCATTTTGGGTGGGTATATGTCTGTATATGAAAACTTACCTTATTTGAATGAAGAACTAGTTCTGATAAATAATGCCAACAACCTTCAAGTTCCTCTATTAGGAATCTGTCTGGGTTCCCAATTGATTGCCGAAGCTTTAGGTGGAAGAGTGTATAAAGGTAAACAGAAAGAGGTCGGATGGTTCGATGTCATTATAAATACCAGAGGCAAGAACGATATCTTTAAAGGAATAGAGGATAATAGCATGAGGGTGTTCCAATGGCATGGAGATACTTTTGAACTTCCAAGTTCTGCGGTATTATTGGCCTCATCTGATTTGTATCCACAAGCATTTAGACTTGGTAACTCTATTGGGATATTGTTTCATCTAGAAGTAACATCCCAGATGATTCATGATTGGACGAAAGTTTATGGATCTGAAATGAAAGAAGTTGGGGTAAGTCGAGATGATATTTTAGATGGAAAAAATCCTGAATTTAAAAGTCTTGCAAATTACTGTAAAGTAGTGTATGGAAATTTCTCCGAAATGATAACTGTCTACAAGAATGCGCTGGTTTGATACGGCTCATAGTCATGATCCTAAGCTGTAGGACATGAGTCTATTACAGAACTGTTAAATCAGGTTATCAAGGCGTTTGGGACTCATTTAAAAATATTAATAGGCTGGTAGTATAAAATACACAATAATTTTGATTTATTTAATAATTTATGATAACAATTATGCGATTTATTGAGTTTCCAAGCTTCAATTATCTGCCATAATAAGTTTTTTATATTTAGTCGTATTTTCTATGTGAAGGCGCCATTCAGTGTTGGTAGACGAAAATAATCAAATCGCAAGAAAAGAAATTTATCGTATATCTCCTAGCAAGACGTTTCCCTGGTGGTACGAATACTATAAAAGAATTAGGTTATTTCCGTGGTGGACACGATACAATATCGGTCTAACAGAAGAGGCGTCCCATAAAGACAAAATTTTGGAATTGGCTGCAAAGATGAATTTTGATAAAAAAGCAACAGCAAAAATCATTAGACATGCAGTATCTGAATTTTCTAAACATGGGTTAGGATCGGATTATCCTGGCTACCACACAATCAACCATAATCTTGAAGTTGCTTTTATTTCATTATTGTCAGCAGGAAATCAAAAATTAGAAAATAAGATTACTGATAAAGACATCAAGAATCTTTTTGTGGCAGCGCTTTTTCATGATTTTGACCCAAGAAAGGAATTTGAAAAGCCAAATGAGGACAATATTGAACTCTTTATTAGGAATGATGAAAAACTGGGCAAGCTTATCCGGTTGTTTGGTATAGATCTGAATATAGTCATTGCATTAATACATAGAACAACATACCCTTTTGCAGGAGCACAAAAGGAACATGCATTAAAAAGAATGCATGAATTATTTTCCTTGGCAGGTATTCAACAAGATGATACTAAAACAAAAGATCATTATGAAAAGCTTGGGTTGTACTTGTCTATTTGTGATCGAATCGCTGGATATTGTTTGGGTGATTTTAATTATGCTAAGGAACTCGCAAGACGTAATGCACGAGGCATTGGATGGCACTCACAAGTCATTAATGAAAAGTCCGTTGAATTCTTTAGCATGCTTAAACAAAAAGATGATAAGGATATGTTTGAGAGGGTAATACACAGTCTGCCAGATGCATTTGGGAAAAATTTCTTTGATAACGTTGAAGGTTTTAGAGAAGCTTGGGAAAAAGAACTCGAGATAAAGGCCTCGTTACGTAAAAATGAAATCAACTTGGTAACATCTTTAGAAAATATTATTCATGTGAAAAATAAGATGACCAGTGATATGTGTGATATGATTACGAAAATCCGTTATGAATATTGCTCTCCTACAAATTTATATGATAGAGACTTTCGAAAATCACTCTACGACCCAAAAACTATTCTAATCACACTTAGAATTAACAGTAAAATGGGAGAAATTGTCGGGTATGTAAAAGGTGGACCCTTAGAAAAACACAAACCCAAATATGGCTTGTACGATGAAAATTTGGGTAAAATGAATTCAGTGCACATGGAATCCCTTAGACGTGGTACCAACGATCAGAATCTAGGTAAAATGAATTCT
>DASVGC010000115.1:0-2920 GCA_036379735.1 Nitrososphaeraceae archaeon | reverse complement strand
TAACTCTTGTGGTGGTTGCGATTGAACGGGAGCTAACTCTTGTGGTGGTTGCGATTGAACAGGAGATACTATTTCTTGGTTACCGGAATTTGGAACTCCATTGACAAATACACTGTACCATCGGGTAGGTGCAGACGAACATAGAAGTTTTGCAGTTATCTTATTTTCACCATCAATAATTTGCGTGTAATTGGTGCGCAATACAAATTTCCACTGAGAAAAATCAGTAATGCCCTCTATTCCACTTGCATCAGCGTTTTGGTAGGGCTTAACATCATTGACTATAAGAGAGACGGAACAATCTTTCAAAGAGTTATCTGAAGATAGACCAGAAATTGACAATTCTTGTCCTGTACTTACGTCTTGTGTTGTTATCGGATCAATTATCTTTATTGTCTCTTGGGGAATAGTAGATGACAGCAAATCTTCTGTCTGGCCATATGTCAGTTGATTTGGAATAAACAACATAAGAACAAGTAAGGTAATAGAACCCATGGTAAAATATGGCGCATTTACCTCACCGGACATCTGTTACAGAATCGAGGTTTGTCATATATATTCTGAAGCTTGATTTTCAGTATCGATTTTTATTTGCAAATCAGATTATCTGGGAAGTAAGATAGTTCATCACCGTTGTCGAAATTCCATTTGTAAGCATTAGATAGTAGTCTTATTTAGAATCTATGAAAAGAGTTTGATTAATATCGAAACTAATGCCGCAACACCTGCGCTAGCTGGAATTGTGATAATCCACGCATAGACAATTCTCTTACCCACACCCCACCTTACAGCCGATAGTCTTTTTGTAGCACCAACTCCCATAATACCACCAGCAATTGCGTGAGTAGTACTTACAGGGATACCGAGCCAGGCCATTGAAGTGAGTATAACACCTCCTCCTGTTTCGGCACAAAATCCTTGAAACGGACGTAGACTTGTTAACCTAAAAGCCATAGTCTTTACTATTCTCCAGCCTCCAAAGAAAGTTCCAAGCGCTATAGCAAATGCAGCTCCCAATACTACTTCAATTGGCACTACGAATGAATGAGAATCAAGCATTCCTCCTGCAATTAGCAATGCGGTGATTACTCCCATTGTCTTTTGACCATCATTTGCCCCATGGGTGAGCGAAAAAAAGATTGAGGAACAAATCTGAAGGCGCCCGAAAATCTTATTGACATGAGAAGATGTTTGATTCCTGAAAAAGTACATGACAAGTAGCGCGATTCCAAATGCACAAACAAAACCTAGAGTAGGAGATACCACAATAAACGTTAATGTTTTTTCTATACCTGAAAATACTAAAGCGGAAGTTCCTCCTGCAAGTAACGCTGATCCTATTAAACCTCCTATTAACGCATGGCTACTTGATGACGGGAGACCAAAGTACCATGTAACTAAATCCCAAATTATAGCACCAATTAGTCCTGCAAATATTACATCCACAGTCGAAAATGAAGGCTGTATTATGCCCTTTCCAACCGTCGCGGCTACCGCAGTACCGAAAATAAATGGGCCTGCAAAATTTGCAACTGCTGCTATTATTACCGCATACAGGGGCCTAAGGACTCTAGTACCAACGACAGTAGCTATTGAATTTGCTGAATCATGAAAACCATTCACAAAATCAAAAAAGAGCGCAGCTGAAATAGCTGAATAAACTGCAATTTCAATAGGTATCAATATCCAATCTCATCGGTACTTTAAAGCAATGTCTTCAATAACATCGGCCACATCTCTAGATCTGTCAAGGGCACTTTCGAGCGTCTCGTAAACTTCTTTGGATTTTATTATTTCAATTGCATTGTCTGTCTCAAATAATTCAGCAATTGCAACACGATAGATATTATCTCCTTCGTGTTCACAATGGCTTATTGCTTTAGTATATTGAATCAATTCTTCCCGTTTTGCTTTTGGGAGTTTCTTAACTGCATTGTAGATTTCTTTACATGCGTCTAGCAGTAGATTAGCTAGTTCCTGCATGTGTACTGATGATTTCTTAATCTTAAAGAGTATCATTCTATCAGAAGTCCCATATGTGGCATCGAGGACTTGATCTATAGTACTTGTTAGCTCTGAAATATCCTCTTTGTCAAGGGGTGTTACAAATGTCTTATCGATTATGGTAAATAATTCATGAGTAAACTGATCTCCTTGGTGTTCTAAATTCTTTAGTGTAGCATTCTTTTCACTCAACATGCTGTAATTACTAATTGACTCTGCGAGGATAGTTGCAGCTTCTACAAGATTACTTGCTTGGTTTTCTAGCACAGTCATTATTTCAGCATCGTTGGCGCGAACCCATGAAAGCCAATCTCCGGTCAATGCGACATCTTAATTACTATCTTGATTATAGAAACCTTTCGTCTATCATACATTACACTTTGAATACTCTTTAACCTGTGCGCTGCAGGGAATTGGCAATTATCCTTACTGTGGGCTTGAAATTATGGTGATAGTCCCAAGAACCGGCAATGTAAAGGGAAAATGCCTATAGAATTGTAATTTATTACACAGCCTATTTTGAGCGCAAAGAATTCCAAGTCATATGAGATAGTTTCATCAAATAAGAATGCAGTATGATTTTTTATTCGAACTTCTTTTCTTTAGCATTTTTATTGTAAACCAGATTACGAATGCTACAATGGCACAAGCCGTTACCATCTCAAGATATATTGAATAATTATCAATATCCGCCCATTTGCTTCCAAGTTGGATTCCAATATAGGTGAAAATCGTATTCCAAATTACCGATCCAATAAAAGTGTAGATTGAATACTTGAAGAGATTCATTTTTGCAACTCCGCAAGGTAAGGAAATATATGTTCTTATTGCAGGTAATAACCTTCCCAGAAATGAAATTTTGTCACCATATTTCAAAAACAACTTTTCAGTATATTCTAGGTGATGCTCCTTGATA
>DASVGC010000114.1:0-2778 GCA_036379735.1 Nitrososphaeraceae archaeon | reverse complement strand
GTTTCTTTGTAACGTGTGTGAGAAACTCCATATATTCTCACAGGATTTCTTGATTTCAGCGATAGGATAGCCACAACAGGAAGCAAATCTGGTGTGTCCGACAAATCAAATTCTCCACCATCCAGCTCTCTAGTTCCCGTGGCCTTTACAATCCCCTTCTTCTTTTCTATACTAATTATCGCACCAATTTTCTTCAAGATCTCAAGAATTTTTGAGTCGCCTTGAGGTAACGAAAAGTCCAAATTAGTAACAGTGATCTCACCACCAGCAAGTACACCTGCAGATAGTAACAGTGCGGCAGTGGAAAAATCTCCTGGTATAGTAAAAGTAGTTGGAATATATCTATTGAATGATACATTGTATTTCCTATAGTCCTTAGATTTTTCCACTCTGGCACCGAATTTAGTCATAACATTAATCGTGGATTCTATATACGACCTTGAAACTTGTTTTCCAGTAACGCTCAAAGATATCCCAGATTCTGCACAAACTCCTGCAATTAGGATACCTGAAATAAATTGGCTTGAAATAGAACCATCGATGGAAATATGGTTTCCCATGATTCCCCCTCCTTGTACAATAATGGGGGCCTTATCATTCTCAGTAGCTGAGTAGCTATTAACGCCAAGTTGTTGCAAAGCCGATAATAATGGTCCCATTGGTCTTTTCCTAATGCTATCATCACCCGTAATTATTACATGACCCTTTTTTAGTAATGAGGAGATTGCAGTAACGAATCTCATCGTTGTTCCAGAGTTCTCTACATTAATAACATCATCCGGTATTTTTAGAGTGGAATTTCCAGAAACAATTAACCCCTTGTCCGTTTTTTTTATTTTTGTACCAAATGCTCTGCACGCATCAATAGATGCAATTGTATCTCGTGACATGAGGGGATTAATTATTTGTGAATTTCCTTTCGCCAAGGAAGAAATGAAAATCGCTCTATGTGTATAGCTCTTACTAGGCGGACATATTACGTTACCAAATAACGATGATTTTGATACAACTATCTTACTCAATTTCTCTCACAGTAGAAGCCTTCTGATTATTTGTTTTTGAGACAATGACCCTTCCATCTAAATTAGACAAAACTGAATTAATTTTTTGTATGTCTCCTTCACACGCTACAGCAGCTACTGCTGGACCGTTACCAGATATGCTAGCTGCTAGCGCCCCATTATCAAGACAAAGCCTAGTGATAGTATAACTGTTTGAAAGTAGTGAAGAGGTCAATACTCCGTTTAATGTCATTGCTTTCCAATATTGTCCTGAATTGGCCAATTGAAAGGCCTCAAGATAAATATTTGAGAGCAATCTAAGTCTAGAAGTATCTCCTCTTTTTTTATTATTTGGCAAAAATATTACGGCGTATATGTCCGTAGGTGTAGGTTCCATTTTCATTATTTTTCTCTTAAAATTATCAGTGGTAACAAATCCCCCATAATAACACGCTGTAGAATCATCAAATGCGCCTGTAATAGTTGTCTTTGCGTATAACGATGCATCTATGGCACTATTTAATACAAATTCATCATTATCATCTTTATTCACTAGTGAATTACACGCTAGAGCTACTGCATTTGACACTGCACTTGAACTTTTCAAACCCATACCCGATGGTATCTCGGAGTTTATATTAATCAATAGTTGATTGTTGCTGAGATACTTTAATGGTAGCATATCGTGAATTATTTTTTTTATCATAGGACTTCCGCGACCTTTTTGAAAAATTATTCCTGAGCCTTTTTTTGAAACAATTTCTACTTTTACTTCAAGAGAAATACCCATTGCAGAACCAAATCCTGTAGCAACAGCGTTCACTATGGATATGGCCCCATGAACTACTGATGTTACCTTTATAGTCACATAGGTCCACCAAACATTCCAAACAATACCTTCTTCATAGACTCAATTGGGGGATCGATTCTGAACCATATCTTAAAAGAAGCAATCGCTTGTTCTAGTAACATTTCATAACCATACACTATTTGAGCACCGGCAGTTTTAGCATTTTCTAATAATTTAGTCTCTATTGGCCTGTACACTATATCATATACTATTGATTCCTTACTGATACTGGATGACTTTATCAAACTTTCTTCATTTTTCATACCAAGTGCGGTAGTGTTTATGATGAGATTGGACTTAAACGCAATTTTCTGAATATCCTCATGGGAAATGATATTTGCAGTTAATCCCAAATTGTTAATGACATTTGCTAAATTTGTGGATCGATCTATATTCCTATTGAGAATATTTATCTTGGCAACTCCTTTCTCTTGAGCGAGTGCAACCGCCACTGCTCTTGCGGCCCCTCCAGCTCCCAAAATAAGAACTTCGTAACCACTTAGATCTATCTTTCGTTGGTGTAATGGTTCAATAAAACCGATAACATCCGTATTGTAAGCATAAAACTTACCACTTTCATTATTTACTGTATTTGCAGCACCGACCATCTCGACTATCCTGTCGGAGATATCAACGTACTCTAAGACTGTAACCTTATGTGGCATAGTTACATTGAACCCACCAATGTTTATGGCTCGCAAAGAATCCATTGATTGTTTCAACTGACCTTCTTGAACCCGGAAAGCAATATAGCTGCAATTTAACCCTAATGTAGTAAAGGCAGCATTGTGAATCGCGGGTGATAAAGAGTGGTCGATAGGATCTCCAATAATGCAATAAGTTCTAAAGTCATTACTCATTTACTTTTCAGACTATTTGCAATTCTGTAGTATATTTTTTTCATTAATACAATGTTAAGTTGACCTG
>DASVGC010000113.1:0-2104 GCA_036379735.1 Nitrososphaeraceae archaeon | reverse complement strand
TTCATCGATTGAAATGACATTCTTTGTCATTATATCCTGAACTCTGTCGTTCAATATCCATTCTAAATAATCATCAAGATAAAAACTTAAGTCCGTAACATGAAAATCGCATTTTAGCTGTCCATATTATTCTAGTATGGTTTGATTATGTGCAACACCTTACAAATAAATTAAAATTACTAATAAGAAAAAGATAGGATAGATTTTAGGTGAGAACAGGAATAGTAGTTTTCCCAGGAAGTAATTGTGATCGAGATGTACATCATATTTTAAATGACGTTATGGGAATAAATGCTCAGTATATTTGGCACACAAAAGAATCAATTGACGATTATGATGCACTGATTTTACCAGGAGGGTTTACATATGGAGACAGACTGCGAGCAGGTGTAATAGCAGCTCAAAGTCCAATTGTAGAAGCAATAAAGAAAAAGGCGCAGGAGGGTTTACCAATTCTTGGCATTTGCAATGGTTTTCAAATACTAGTTGAAGCTGGTCTATTGCCCGGAGCCTTAGTGAAAAATGTCAAACTAAAATTCTCATGCAAGTGGTTAAAAATGGAAGTATTAAATGTCAATACACCTTTTACAAACATGTTCAGATTAAACGATGAGATACCAATCCCCATTGCGCATGGAGAGGGCCGATTTGTTATAGATGATGATACACTTGAGGAATTGAAGCAAAATAATCAGATTGTTTTCAAATATAAAGATGAGAATCCAAACGGTTCTACAGAAATGATTGCAGCAATATGTAGTAAGGAAGGAAATGTGATGGGACTTATGCCACATCCAGAGCGAGCATCAGAACCAATTTTGTCACCCAACCAAACAAGTAGCAATGCAGGTCTGATATTCCGTTCATTAAAAAAATTTTTGTCGTCACATATAAAAAATTGAGGATAGAAAATGCTTACTAAATCTGAAGAAATCTACTTGTTAAAAAAATTAGGGAGAGAACCTAATCTGTTGGAAATTGATATGATTGATGCGGAATGGTCGGAGCATTGTTCATATAAATCGTCAAAAAAGTATGTAAGATCATTACCATCACGTGGTAAAAGAGTGATAGTCGGTCCAGGATATGATGCTGGAGTACTGGATATTGGAGATGACGATGTTGTAACAGTTCATATTGAAAGTCACAATCATCCATCTGCAGTTGAGCCCTATGGTGGCTCTGCCACAGGTGTAGGTGGAGTCATAAGGGACATTATTTCAATGGGAACCAGACCTGTGGCCCTACTTGATGCTCTAAGATTCGCCTCACTTGACAAGGGAAATAGATCATCAAAGTCAAAATGGTTGTTTAGGAACGTTGTGAAAGGAATAGCAGATTATGGTAATTGCATTGGGATACCAACAGTAGGAGGCGATATTGAATTTGATAGTTCCTTTAAAGATTATTGTTTAGTTGATGTGGCTGCGATAGGACTTGGTAAGAAGAGTCAAATTATTTCCAATCATGCAGACGAAGGTGATCTAATAGTCCTAGCGGGCAATCCCACGGGAAAGGATGGAATCAGGGGAGCGTCATTTGCATCAAAATTGCTTGACGATGAAGATAGGTCAGCTGTTCAAATTCCCGATCCGTTCTTGGAAAAATTATTGATTGAGGCCACAATTGAGGCTACGCAGAGAAGTTGCATAAATGCAACAAAGGATCTTGGAGGAGGAGGATTGTCTTGCTGTCTGTCTGAACTATCCCATCTGGTGAATAAAGGATTTGAAGTAGAGCTGACCGCTGTGCATACCAAAGTCCCCGATATTACTCCAAATGAGATTATGATTTCAGAGTCTCAAGAGAGAATGGTATACATCATAAATAAAAACAAGATGTCAACATTTAATGAAATTTTCACCAGATATGGTATAACATTCTCCATAATTGGTAAAGTACATGGTCAAGATAATCTCAAAATTTTACATGAAGGAAGCCCTATCGCTAGTTTGTCTTGTAATTTAATGGTAAACGCTCCTCTTGCTAAATGGAAATCAAATAAACCAAATCATGTGGGTAAGCTAAAAACAAAAATCAAATTAAAAAATCTAGACAATTACAACGACATTTTATTAAGATTGCTTGCGAATCCAAATATTGG
>DASVGC010000112.1:0-2898 GCA_036379735.1 Nitrososphaeraceae archaeon | reverse complement strand
GCTCTCCTAACGACTTCTGTTATAGGGAGAAAATATCCTTCTTCATTTCTGAAATCTCTACTGTAGGCACAAAATCCGCATCGCTTGATACAAACATTTGTAAAATTGATATTCCTATTGATAACAAAAGTTACTTTATCGCCAACCTTATTTCTCCTTAATATATCCGCAACCATTGCAGTCATGGTCATTTCGGTACCTTTTGTTAGCAACAGTTCAATAGCTTGTTTTGTTGAAATGCTCTTAGAATCAAGAGCCTGATTCAAAGTATCAGAAACAACTGGATCTATCTCCTTTAACATTGAATCAAGTATCAATTCAATTCCTCCTTCACAAGGCCGGAACTATCCGATAGTGAGGTGACATAATTTAAAAGATTATTTGGAATAAACGCTCTGCTGTTCAAGAAAAACTCTGGATAAATTGCAAGTCTTCCTCTAAAGTCATAACCAGCTTGCTTTGTTGCCCGCTTAACATCTTTAATATCCGGCCACGGAGACTCTGGATTTACAAAATCGATTGTTAATGGAGATATACCACCCCAATCATTAATACCTGCATTAATGTATTCCGAGTAATAATCGGGACTTAGGTTTGGTGGAACCTGTATGTTCATTTGGGGCATAATAATCCTTGCCAGCGAAACAGTGAGTAAGAACAAATCCTGCGTTGGAGCCATAAAGTTCCCCATTTTAGTATTATATTTTGGGACGTGATTTTGCATTATCACTTCTTGGATATTAGAGTACTTTTCATTAACATCCCTAATTAGTATTAAAGAGTTAACAATCTCTTCTAGCGTTTCACCAATTCCAATGAGCAAGCCTGTTGTCATAGGTATTTTTAATTTTCCTGCATTTTCAAGAACTCGAATTCTTGCTCTGGGATTTTTACTTGGTGCATACTCATGTGGCATGTCTTTACCCGAGAGTCGTTCACTAGAAGTCTCCAGCATGCATCCTAGGCTAACATTAGTTTTTTTTAGCAATGACAATTCATCATAGTTCAATGTACCTGCATTTGTATGTGGTAACAGTCCAGTTTCCTCTAGAATCGAGTTACTAATCTGGTCTACATATTCGATCGTTGTTGAGCAATCATTTTTTCTTAACCATTCCTTATATTCTGGATATTTTTGCTCAGGTCTCTCTCCTGTCACAATTAATGCTTCAGTACATTTTAGTCTTTTACCCATTGTTGCGATCTGTAATGCCTGTTCCTTTGTAAGAATTGACAAATCAGAATCCGAAAGCTCTTTTTTGTATGTACAGTAAGAACATGTATCCCTGCACAGATTTATCAAATTTATGAATACCTTTCTAGAATATGTAATTAAATCATTCTTGGATTCGTCTCTAATTGCTTTCGCTAGCATGCAAAGATACTTTGTATCGTAGTTTTCTATTAGTTCAAGTACTTCATCTTTAGCAATCGGAAAATTCTGTACATCTTGAACCATGTCGTTTATTGTAGACAGGTTAATTCCATCCAGCTGAGATTTCAACGCTCTATTAGTATTGAAGGACTTTATTATTAATAATTTGTTTCAAGACAATTATAGGTATCGTGATTTCCTATTACAAACATTCCTTACCAGTATCTGACCAGGATGCATAGATTGTTTTAATTATTTTGAATTGTTTTCCTCCCAGTTTGTCGGGCTCTCATAAATGAAATGGGTGTTGTTTTGTACCTACCGAGTAGCTCCTATCACGCCACTTTACCATTCGATTTCCTTCCAAGGAAAAAGCAGATGTCAAGAAACTGGCAGTTATCACAGTGCACCCCAATACAAAACCAAGACCGTAGATTGATTTTTGTAAGAGTCCGAAATGAGATTGTACAATTGAACAGATTAGGATTAGAATGATAGTCAATAAGCAGATAATTTCCAGGGGTCCTTTAAGTGGATTCTCTGATAAATAAAGTAAGGAGAGAGGTAATGTTAGAAAGGGTTGCATTAATATAAAAAATATAAACACTGTAATCATCAATGCCGACTTTTTCTTTTCCGTATGTAGCGGTATGATTATTCGACGTAATGCATGCCATAATGAACTTGGGTCCCTTGCCCATAATGCTTCAACATAGTTTTCACCCCTGACTAATCTTAATTTCATTCTTTGTTCCTTTACAATCCTGCCTAGTGCCCCATCTTCCACTAACTCTTGACGTACCTGCTCATGCGTCCCGATTTTCTCATAATTAATTTTGGATATCAAATAAAAACTACCAAAAAAATAACCGATCTTGTTTTTTGGATTATTTACTCGAAGGGGTGAATACCTTGAATGTAGAAATACAGAAAGAATAGGCAACGTGAATTTTGTGATAATGTCTTGACACAAAAGCTTGGGCACTAAAGTAAGTGCATCAATTTCATCATGCATCATAGTATTGATTGCGGATGACAATGCATCTGGTCTGTGTATGGTATCAGCATCAGTAAACAAAAGAATTTCCCCTGTTGATTTTTTATAGCCTTGAAAGCATGCCCAGTTCTTTCCAATCCAATCATTCGGTTTAGGCGGACTTTTTATTGGTATCAATTTATGGTTATTTTTAGATAATTCTGAGATAATTGTAAACGTATTATCTGTGGAAGAATCGTCAATAGCAATTACTTCGTAGTTGTCATAATCTTGAGACAGCAATGATTGGAGACACTTCGATATTGCTCGTTCTTCATTTCTCGCGGGTACAATAATACTAACCTTGGGTTTTGATTTTATTCGATATCTTGCCGACCATTCTAATTTGGGTGATTTTGAAATTGACCACGAAATTAAGATCAGAAAATATGTCCAGCATGCTAGGACACCAATATTAATTGCTAATATGATACCAAGTGGTACTAAAATAATCAATTGATACCATTAGCCGATTCTAAATATAGAC
>DASVGC010000111.1:0-2347 GCA_036379735.1 Nitrososphaeraceae archaeon | reverse complement strand
AATCTAGCGGTCAAACTCCACAGGAGGGCTATGGATTTCAGGCTCTGGATCTATATGAAAAGATACCTGGGGACAGCAGTTCGAATCTGCTCCGGGCTACTTTACTTAAAAAACTAAGCTTGAGGTCCGAATTTGGTAAGGTATTCAGTTTCTTTACCAAATCTTTTGAAATTTTCTATAAATAAATGCGCCAATCTTTTGGCTGCAATAGCATATTGGTCCCTATTAGACCAGGAATAGCTGGGATCTAAAATTTTTGAAGGTATATCAGGACATGAGAGAGGTATTTGTAGGTTGAAAATATTATCGTGTTTATATTGTACATTCTCAAGGTCACCGTTTATAGAAGCAGACACCATTGCTCTCGTGTATTTTAGATCCATTCTCCTACCTATTCCATACGGACCACCAGTCCAACCAGTATTTATCAAATATACACTAGTATCGTATTTGGAGATCCGTTCTGCAAGCATTTTTGCATATTGGATTGGATGTAGTGGCATAAAGGGAGCTCCAAAACATTGAGAGAATGTCTCTTTAGGTTCTGTAATCCCTCTTTCCGTGCCAGCGAGTTTGCTAGTATAACCAGAAATAAAATGATACATTGCCCCCTCCTTTGTCAATTTCGCAATAGGCGGCATCACACCAAAAGCATCAGCAGTCAGAAAGATTATGACTTTTGGATGAGTGGCCACAGATGGGATTACTGCGCCAGGAATAAATTCAAGGGGATAAACCACTCGTGTATTTTCGGTCAGGTAACTGTCCTCAAAATTAGGTTCCCGCGTTTGTTCATCAACAATTACGTTCTCCATTACAGAACCAAATTTTATTGCGTTCCAAATTTGTGGTTCATCTTCTTTCTTTAGATTAATACATTTCGCATAGCATCCCCCTTCAAAATTAAAAATCCCTCTATCAGACCATCCGTGTTCGTCATCGCCTATTAGTCGCCTGTCCGGATCGGCTGACAATGTTGTTTTACCTGTACCTGATAATCCGAAAAATAAGGCAGTTTCCCCATTCCTACCCATATTGGCAGAACAATGCATGGGAAATATGCCCCTCTTAGGAAGAAGGAAGTTCATGACAGAGAACATTGCCTTCTTGATTTCTCCAGCATAAGAGGTGTATCCTATCAGGACCATTTTCTTGGAGAAATTCATGATTATGAATGTGCCACTTTTGGTTCCATCAATTTCAGGAAGAGAGGCAAAATCATTGACAAAGAACAGAGTAAATTCAGGTTTATGGTTGTTAAGTTCTTCAGGGGTGGGACGAATAAATATCTGGGATGCAAATATGTTATGCCATGCATTATCAGTAAAAACCCTAATTGGAAGGCGATTACTGGGATCTGCTCCTACAAATCCATCAAAAATAAAAAAATCTTTCCCAGATACATGCTGCTTCATCCTTTCAAATATCTGATCAAACTTTTCCGTTGGGATGGGATGGTTTACTTTTCCCCAATCCACAAGGTCATGTGTTGTTTCATCATCTACAATAAATTTATCATCAGGGGAGCGACCGGTAAATTTACCAGTCTTTACTGATAATGCACCAGAGTTTGATAATAATCCTTCATTTCTTTGAATTGCGATTTCAATCAGAGTTGCTATTGGCAGATTCCTCTCAATTTTTCCAAAATCAATATTCATCTTCTCAAGTTGCAGAAGATAGCTCTTTGGATGACCATTATCTTCGTCACTCATTGATACGATGTAAGGTCCACAAAGGGTATTTAATTTATTTCATGTTGGTTATCGCAAAGACGAATTGAAAAGTCTATTATAAGACAGAACAAATGATTGGTGCATTATCATGCGATTTGCACCAATCAATTGCGTTGTTACGTCTATCTCCAAAATAGACGATATATGTTATCGTTCTGCCATGGTGTTTAAACTTTATGAAAATAATTCTCCGTAGCAAATTTGCAAATATAGCAGGAACTCCATGTTATTGAACTATAAAGAGCAAAATGTCCCTGGTAAATGGATTCTAGGCTCCAGGTCAGAAAAAGTCTGGGAGGCCTATCAATGCCCCCTAATGCAAAAAATCATCACCCAGACTTGGAACAAGTGAAATGTCTTATTTGGGCTGTGAAAGTTGATTTGTTCTAGTACTCTCTTGAGCAAGACCCTGAACAAGTTAACTAACTAGTTGTATGGTAAATTCGAGGAGGAGTTATTGTTTCGAAACTCTCAAAACTTGTAATTGATTTCCAACGTTACTACCAAAATATTCATTAATTTAGATCCTCTCACGACAATGTATATAAGGATAAAACTTTAGACTAACAATATCGTTACTACTTATTGATAGCATTTAGTTTAATGTTGAA
>DASVGC010000110.1:0-2039 GCA_036379735.1 Nitrososphaeraceae archaeon | reverse complement strand
CCTCTTTCCAATTCTATTGAGGTTATTTTATCATAGGATACGGATACAATATTTTCTCTTACACCTAGTAATGAAGGGTCTCTAATTATGATTCTCTTATTGGTAACATATATTGTATCTGGAGTTGTGATTGAACCACCCGGTTTGTGCTTTGATTGTCTCGCAAAAAATTGGACCTGTTCTCCCTCATCCAATCTGTGTCTTATCTTTCTTACATGTTCAAATTCTTTGTTGGTGAATTCCTTGGGATCATCAATTTCTTCTTCATACTCTTTGTAGTTCAATGCGTGATAAATTTATGACCAACTATTAAATTTTCATTCAAAAGATTTGCATTGGTATATCATTATCATGTTATCTGCATGATTCCAAAAAAACATGGTGTTTATTGATGACCTCTATTTTCCAAGAATACGATTTCATTAATGAATATCAAAAATTAGTCAAATTATTAATATTGTAACAATATCGTTATTATGTCTGGGTGTTCAAGAAATATGGATATGACTAATCCACTTTTAATTGGATTCAAGCGAATTTTTTGTAATCATGAAAATACTTTTTCATTCAGAAAATATAACGACTTTGATTTTTATGAATATGATAAGTGCGTCAACTGTGAAAAAATTTTGAGATATATTCGAGGTTTTGACGAAAGCATTAGAGGGTGATAGAATTTAGTATCAATCTTCAAATTCTAATTGTCCTCTGGTGGATAGGCGCCATTGTCGCGGGGCTATCCCTCTTAATACCACAGTATAATTACTATCTCATAGTGGGTTCGCTTGGATGGATAACTGTCGTGATAGCTTCAGGTCTTATAATTTATGCAATAAAAAGAAATAATAAAGAAAGTCAGAGGAATATGTCGTCGAATCCTAACTGATTTCCTTTCCGCCTTGTTCCTCAATTACAACAAGTGTAACGGTAGACGTTATGCCGGGTATCTTTCTTATTCTGCTGGTAATTGTATGGTTCATTGTTTCAGTATTATCTGATTTTACTTTGACGAAGACGTCGTGTACGCCATAGGTTCCGCGCACTTCCTTCACATCAGATAGTTTTGATATTTCATCTATTATTCTTTCTTCAGAGCCCAATGTACAATTTACGAGGATATATGCAGTAGACAATAATGATTCTAGAAATTTAGCGTATTTTAGTCTTTTCTATAAACCATAGTATCAACATAATATGTACTATCTTTATTGTTTTAATGTATAAAGTTTGTAGAGCTCTCCTGTACGTTTACTTACATAATTCCATTCCCTTGCACTATAATTGACTCTAACAAATTTTTGGCGCAACTCTGGATGCAACCTCACGTACACATCATCTCCTATAGTGATGTTGTTTGACTTGGTTAATGAGGTCATTTTTGCTGATACACTCATACAATAACTCAAAATATCAAGCGGTGAATTTTGATCATGACCGTATTGTACAATAATGTTTTCTCCTTCATCAATCCCAATCTTGGCACTCAGGTCAGGATAATCATATTGATTTAGAATTGGATTTAGTCCATTTTTTATGATTGTAAGCATTGAAATTCCACATCTTACGGCTCTATCACATACTACAAATTTATTAGATAAAGATGGAAAGAATGCAATAACTGCATCTCCCACATATTTGAGTACAAATCCTCCGTATCTATAGACCGTGGATGACATTTCATATGTAAACGCACGGATTATTGTTACCAACTTGTCTACTGGAATTGTCATTGACAAATTCGTAGATCCGACCAAGTCTACGTATAAGATGACAAGTGGAATTTTGGAATTAACGTGATTTTTCAGGAAATCTTGTCCGGGTTCTATGTTTGAGTCGTATTGATATCTCCTTTTAAGCGCCTTCCATAGTCTGTTCTGTGTCTGCTTGATTTGGGCGTCTGTATCATAAATAACTTCAGATCCCACTTGACTCTTCTTTTCGTCTGTTATCATAGAAATAAAAGGCGACCTCTTAATCACATTTTGAGTCTTATTTTCATCGACTTCCTTATTATCCCTAGTCATTTGCGCCGGCTAACC
>DASVGC010000109.1:0-5050 GCA_036379735.1 Nitrososphaeraceae archaeon | reverse complement strand
GCACGGATTTCTACGTAAATATAACAAACGAATAGCCCAAGATAACCAAATCAAAGTTAGGATAGGATTAAGCTCTGGACCAGTCTTCACTGTTTATGATATATCAAATAGACTGAATGTTTGGGGTCCTGGAATAATAATGGCAAGAAGGGTCATGGACCTTGGTGATAGCTGGCACATCCTCATTACGGAAAATTTTGCCATGCAGCTAAAACCACTGTACGAAGAATACAGGAATAATATCAGGCTTATAGGGTCATATGAAATCAAGCATGGCGAAAAAATAAACGTCTATTCTGCATATTCTAATGATTATGGGAACCCGGATTTACCAGAGAAATTCAAAAAGATCGATATCAGACAATGAGTGAATAATCATAGGATTCCCCCAATTTCACATGCGCTCAGGAATTCTGATAAAGATTTCTTTAAATTATCCATCAAAGTCTCTATGAATAAATCGTTGATTAGTGATTAAGAATGAAGCACAATAAGAAAAAGGACAATAATACGAAAAAAGACAAATCTCTCAATCCAAGGAAGGAACGAGATGACAGAAGCTACTTTGCGGTTACTCGCAAGCGAAGAAATAGGAATTTAATGATAATAATTCCGGCTGCTATATTGCTCATCGGAATAATGGCTTATGCGGTAACTGTGTATTCTGGTCAAATGGAAAGACCTGGTCAAAATTTTGGCGCACTTGGTTCTGATCACGTACATGCGGCATTTACAGTAAAGATTAATGGTGAAAAATGGGATTTTAGTCAAGAAAAATACCAGGTAAGATCCCAGTACATGCATGTAGAAAACAATGATGGGAATACGTTACATAGACATGCAACCGGCGTTCCAGTTAACGAATTCTTTTCTAGCGTGGGCATGAATATCACTGACAATTGCATTACTCTTGAAAATAAAACAAGCTATTGCAGTGATGGGAATTCAAATCTAGAATTTTATATTAATGGAAATAAAACAAACTCAATAGCAAATTATGTCTTTAATGAAGATGATAGAATATTGATTGTCTATGGAAACAAGAACGCAATGGAGACACAGCAGGATATAGATGCTCTTAGACTCACCGAGATAAAGAAATAAACTAAATCTATTTCATTCCTCAATTTTTCATATTCAAGATTTTTTTGATTGCAATTTGATAGATAACATCGTGGTCTTGATTTGTAATAGATCTGGTCCCAATATGGACAAAAGTATTAATTCAAAATAAAGTTACTATTTACATGGTCGATTCTGGCATCCTAATTTCTGCCCTAGCAGGTGCAGGATCTTTTTTTTCACCATGCATTTTACCAATTTTACCTGCATTCATTTCGTATCTATCAGGAACCACCCTCAATGAGGTTCAGGATTCATCAGGACAATCACTCAGATTAAGAAGAGCAACCAGATTAAACATTTTTCTAAATACAGTTTATTTTGTTCTGGGTTTTTCACTTGTTTTTGCGGTATTAGGTGTATTTCTAAATAGTGTCTTGATGAATGTTGGATTAGGCTTTCAAAATGTTTTGACTTCCGTCGGAGGGCTAGTCATAATGGGATTTGGTGTATATCTGATCCTTTCGACAAGGTTAAGAGGCCTAAATTTTGAAAAAAAGATTTCTTCTATCCCTAAATTTAAGACCAGTTACATCACTTCATTTGTATTCGGATGTGCATTTGCGGCAGGCTGGACTCCATGTGTTGGTCCTATCCTCGGGAGTACACTTACATTGGCAGCTACGGCCCCTGGAGCTGCATACAATTCATTGTTGGCATACTCCTTAGGTTTAGGTATCCCATTCTTAGTAACAAGTGTGTTCTTTTCACAGGCTACAACTATTATTAGGAAAATGGTAAAACATTTGAAATACTTTAATCCAGCAATGGGGATCATGCTCATAATACTTGGAATACTAGTATTTACCAATAATCTTAGCGTCCTGGGCAATTTCCCTCTCGCTAATGAGATTATTAGTATTGAAAGGGGAACATGATTGAATAAGGATAACATTAGTGCATTATTGACTGGAGTGGCTGTTGTGGCTCTTATAGTAGGATTTGCAGTTTATTTCAATAGTCCTGAACTAAACAAACAATCAGTTGGAAGTATAACTCAAGATAGCAAGAATGGAATATCAAGTCCATTATTGCCTATTGATAAATCACAATTCAAAAAGGCCCCCGAATTTCAGGGTGTCACATCCTATATTAACTCGAATGGGACCAAATTATCAGATTTAAAGGGGAAGGTAGTTTTGGTCGATTTTTGGACGTATAGTTGTATAAACTGCATAAGAACATTACCATATCTTGTTGATTGGAATCAAAAATACTCTGATAAGGGACTTGTTATTGTAGGAATTCATTCTCCCGAATTTGAGTTTGAAAAGAACTTAGATAATGTTAGACAAGCCGTAACGAGATTTGGAATAGAGTATCCTGTGTTGTTGGATAATGATAAGGGTACTTGGAACGCTTTTCAGAACAGTTACTGGCCACGGAAATATCTAATTGATTCGGAAGGATATATTCGGTACGACCATATTGGAGAGGGAGGATATGTGGAAACTGAAAATGCTATAAGGAATTTGCTGGCAGAAAGTGAAGGTCAACAAAGGATTTCTCTAACCAGTGTTAATGAAACAAATCAAAGTGTTCCTAACTCGCAATCAGTTGATTACAATCAAATCAAAACTCCTGAATTATACTTTGGATACCAGTATGCCAGATCTGAACTTGGAAACAGTGAAGGATTCGATCCGGACAAAGTTGTAAACTATACACTCCCTTCCTCAAAGCTCAAGCCCAATGTCATCTACCTTGAAGGAAAGTGGAAAAATAATGCAGACAGTATGGAATTAGTAGGAAATGAGGGCAAAATCATTCTCGACTATTCGGCCAAATCTGTTAACATTGTTGCAGGTGGAGAAGGGGAGCTACGTGTCATGGAATTTGGAAATAATAGTCAGACTGCCGATCCCTATAGTGGAAATGATCTTGATGCTGAGGGAAAATTAGTCATTAATGGACAAAGGCTATACAATATTGGAAATAGCCAGGAGTATGGAAACCATCAGATTGAGATTGATGTAAGCGGAAGTGGATTTAGAATTTATACATTCACATTTGGGTGAAGAATTGGTTTCACAATGCCATAATACTTGATTCATAGAATTTTTGGTATTTCATTTTTGTATTGTATTACTACAAAAGACCTTTTCATAAAGTACCATGGTCTTTATCAAAAAAATAAATAGTAAATGCATTGATAAATTTAGTGACTGGTCAATTTGAACTCTGAATCATGGATAAATGTTGCTCTTTCCGATAATAGTATAGCATGTATCAAGTTGATTAGAAGTAAAAGACGTAAACGCTTGTGTATAACTGTAGATCGTCAAGGGATATCTGTTCTCTCATCAACGAGTGAAAAGATTGAATCGATAAGAAATTTTGTAAGTATAAATAAAAAATGGATTTTGAAAAAAACAAAATATTATTTGAAACTAAATAGCAGTTTAGATCATGGTCCACTTCAAAGAGACGAACTTACATATCTTGGAAGAAACTATAAGATTCAATTTGTCAAAGATTCCTCACAATATTCGGTTTTCTCTGAAAACCTCATGAAAATCACATTTCATGTGAAGGATAGGCGAAAAAACAAAGAAAACATCAAAAATTGGTATCACGAACAAACGAAGAAAATACTGGATATTAAAGTTCCTTTATTCGGAAAACAGTTGTCAATATCCTATGGAAAGGTAAGGATAAAGAATCAAAAATTAAGATGGGGTAGTTGTTCTAAACATGGTAACCTAAATTTTAACTTGTTGCTTTCTGCGCTTCCTTCTCATATTATTGATTACATAATAGTACATGAACTAATACACCTGATTGAATTCAATCATTCAGAACACTTCTGGAGTCTGGTAGAAGAAGCATTTCCAGCATACAAGGATTGTAGACATTGGCTAAAAAAAAATGGACCATATATACAACTCATTTAGCTATTGGACTTTTGCATGAGATGGTATTGATCATGAGGTAATGAGAACAGTCTGGAATAATTGGTGTAATAACAATATCAACGTAGTTTTATATTCTTGTCAAATATTTTTGGACCATAATAAGATTAGTCGATTATTTAGTAATTCAGATATGGGTGTAATCTATGAAATTCACAAATATCAACAAGATGATTTTCAGTATGTTGTTGCTAGCACGAATAAGTATCCCGAGATAAAGGTAAAAAATGACGTTGAACGAATGAATTCGATGTTAAATGAGTCCCTCAGGACGATGGGAATAAAATACGTATTTGTTGCCTCCGACACATCTGAGACTTCATATAAAGAGCGCAAAAAGAAGAATTCTTATTAAACAGAATGTTTTATTGCCCTAATAGTTGATCGTTAGCAGGATTTTTCCGTTCCAGAATGTAAGGAATTTCAATTTTACGATTCTGCTAATTAGTTGGGTAATACTATTCTTTTCTGCTACAGAAATGAATGGTGCTTTTCTAAATAATGCTTATGCACAAACTTGTAATAATAATCTCCCCGTGAACAGCGTTTCTGCAAATGGTAATGACGGTAATGTTCCACAAAACGTACTAGATAGCAATCTCAATACAAGATGGTCGAATCTCGGAGTTGGATCTTGGATCCAAGTAGATTTAGGATCAACTAACACCATTTGCAGTGTAGATATAGCATGGTATTCCGGAAATCAGCGAACTAGTAATTTTGTCATTACCGTATCAACTGATGGATCTTCCTTTTCAACCGTTTTTACTGGAACAAGCAGCGGCACCACACTAAATTCCGAAAAATACACATTTTCTTCAAATGATGCTAGATATATTAGGGTAACAGTAAATGGCAATTCTCAAAATAATTGGGCCTCTATAACTGAGATCGACATATTTGGAACCTCCTCTGCTCCATCTGGAGATTATCATTACTCTCCAGGTCTACCTTTGTCTGGTTCAAATTACCAAGATGTAGCAAGCTCCACCTCACTTCAAATATCTCAATTCAGT
>DASVGC010000108.1:0-4674 GCA_036379735.1 Nitrososphaeraceae archaeon | reverse complement strand
TTGTTTTGCTTTAAGCTCAGTTTGCATAACATTTAACATATCATGTTTTTCCAAATAATCAGTCGCGATCTTTCCTTCAATAAAGTTCTTCTCGTTCATTATTGTCTTGTATAATGGAATAGTTGTGCTTATACCCTCTATCAAAAATTCATCCAATGCGTTAGACATTCTTACTCTTGCTTCATTAAAATTTTGTCCCCATGTTATTAATTTTGCGACCAGTGAATCGTAATACCCTGAAACGTTACATCCAGGATACAGATATGTATCCACTCGAACACCCGGTCCATATGGAAGATTACAATCTGGCACCAGTCCTACTGAGGGCACAAAGTCATGAAATGGATCTTCGGCATTTATCCTGCATTCTATTGCTGATCCATTCATATTGAGATCGTCCTGTTTAAATGGTATATCTTCACCAGATGCAATTTTTATCTGCAACTTTACAAGGTCGATTCCCGTTACTAATTCTGTTACTGGGTGCTCTACTTGAAGGCGAGAGTTAACTTCAATAAAATAAAAGTTACCTTTCTCATCTCTCAAGAATTCAGCTGTACCTGCATTAAGATAATCCACTGATTCTGCGGCCCTCACAGCCGTTTCCCCTATATTTGATCTAGTTTTCTTGTCCACAACAGAGGACGGAGAAAATTCGATTAATTTTTGATGACGCCTTTGGATTGAGCATTCTCGCTCAAATAGGTGTCTTCCGTTTCCACTTGAATCTCTGGCAAGTTGAAATTCAATGTGTCTTATCCCTTGCAAAAACTTCTCTACATATAATCCAGATTTACCAAAGGCAGCTCTTGATTCGGCAGCTGCCATTTCAAATTCTTCTCTAAGTTTCTTTTCATCATTTGCAAAACGGATACCTCTACCACCACCACCGTATGCTGACTTTAGTAAAACAGGGTATCCAGCTTCTTCAGCTATTTCAACTGCCTTATCAACTTCTTCTAATATATCATCACTTCCAGGTATTGTTGGAACTTCTGCTTTTTTCATGATTTCTTTACACTTCATCTTATCACCGGTAAGTGCCATCGCTTCACTAGTTGGACCGATAAAGATAATCCCTTTTTCTTCGCATTTAGCTGCAAAGGTTTCATTTTCAGAAAGAAATCCATATCCTGGATGTATTGCTTCTGCTCCGGCACTTACTGCAATTTCAATTATCCTGTCAATGTTAAGATAGCTTTTGGTAGGCGCTGGAGGACCGAGATAATATGCCTCATCGGCACTTTTGACATGTTTTGACTTCAGGTCCTCATCAGAGTAAAGGGCAATGGATTTTATCTTCATTTCTCTGCAAGCCCTTATTACCCTTAATGCTATCTCGCCCCTATTAGCAATTAAAATGCTAGAGATTAATTTTCCCAATTTCTATTTCCCCTAAAGATTAATGTTACCATGTTTCCTTACCGGCCTTGATTCTCTCTTGTTTTGTAATACATTTAAAGCCTTTACTATCATGATTCTAGTTTCAATTGGATCAATAACGAGATCAATTATTCCCTTTTCTGCTGCAATGTATGGATTCGCAAATTTCTGACGATACTCCTTTGCCAATTTCTTTTTGATTTCAATTGGATTTTTGGAGTTCTTGAGATCCTTTCGATGTACAATTGTTATTGCAGCCTCAGGACCCAGTACAGCAATTTCAGCTGTTGGCCAAGCATAATTAATGTCTGCCCTCAGGTTCTTGCTACCCATGGCAATATATGCCCCACCATAGGCCTTTCCAATTATACAAGTTACTTTTGGAACTGTTGCTTCGCAGTAAGCATATAATAATTTACTCCCATGTCGTATGATACCATTATGTTCCTGATCAGTTCCTGGCAAATATCCGGGGGTATCGACCAGAGTAACAATTGGGATGTTAAAGCAATCGCAAAATCGAATGAATCTAGCAGCTTTAGTTGAAGAGTTGATATCCAAGGCACCAGCAAGATACATGGGTTGATTGGCAATTATTCCAATGGCCTTACCATCAATTCTTGCAAAACCAACTAGAATATTCTCTGCAAAATTTTCATGCACCTCAAGAAAGTCACCCTTATCGACAAGGAGTTTTATAATTTGCTTCATGTCGTATTGTTCATAAGGATTTTCCGGCAATATTTTTGAAAAATCTGGTTCTAGTCTGTTAGGATCATCTTGAGATTCGACTACTGGTGAAACTTCAAGATTATTCTGGGGAATAAACGAAATCAACTTTTTGATCTTGTCCATGCATTCGTACTCATTTTGTGCAACAAAATGAGCTACACCAGATTTGGTTGAATGAGTTCTCGCACCTCCAAGATCCTCAAAAGAAACTTCCTGGCTTAAAACTTCTTTCACTACTTCAGGACCTGTTACAAACATTTGACCAATGTTTTCAACCATTATAACAAAGTCTGTCATGGCCGGTGAATATACCGCCCCTCCAGCACAAGGACCAATACTTGCCGTTATTTGTGGTATTACACCAGAAGCCATTGTATTTCTGAAAAATATGTCACCATAACCATCAAGACTCATTACACCTTCCTGAATTCTTGCACCTCCAGAATCCAAAATGCCAATGAGCGGGGCGCCTACCTTGATTGCATGATCCATGAGTTTTACGATTTTTCTTCCGGCCATTTCGCCAAGTGATCCTCCTAAAATTGTAAAATCATAGGCATAAACAAACACCTGTCTTCCATTGACAGTGCCAAAACCAGTAATGACACCGTCCCCATAGTATTTTGTCGCATCAGCATCATTAGATCTGTGAACAACATACTTGTCTATTTCGATGAAAGAATTACTGTCAAGAAGTAAATCCAGTCTTTCTCTGGCAGTTAGTTTTCCCTTTGTGTGTTGAGCTTCAATTCTTTCTTGGCCTCCTCCTGTCTCCGCTTGTTTTTTCATTTCATGCAGACGGTTTATCTTTTCATCGTGCATAACAATTTTAAACAGCATATATTCGCATATAAATTCATTATAGCTAACGTAGTTCTACCTAACTACAAAGTGCATATTTTGTCCAAAAAATTATTAAAAATTAGACGTTTTAGAAATTATTCTCTTAAACCGGCCCTTCCGCCTTTTGCTCGTCGGAAGTAGTTCATGCCTAGGTTATAGTTTTCGTATAGTGACTCTAATGATTCTATCTCAGACAATAGAGCATCAAGTTCAGTTTTGGAAACGTTGGGATCATTTTTCATTTTGCCATATTTTTCAGTCTTTTCAGCTAGGAGTTTTCCAACGTTCTGTTCATATTCGCTAGACATAAAACTTAGAGAATTTTTCTGAGTTTAATGTTTTTCTATTCATTGTCTATTGTCCTTGATACTTCCCTTACCATTACATCAGCTTCTTTTTCTGATGTAATGGTACGTCTAATCAAGTCCTCATATTGGTTTGAATTCGACAATACTTGCCTTAGTGATTCAAAGTAAAAGGTTCCAAATGTGCTTCTTGAAGTATGAAAATATTGTGCCAGAATTTGAAGCGTCTTTCTCAAGCCCTGGGCCCTTGAAAAAATTCCCATGTTTTCAAAACCAATACTGTACCTGTTATATCGAATATACTTATTCCGTGACTCATGAAATAATGATTTAGTTAGTATAAGCGGAAAATACCTCAATATCTTCCAGTTTCTCATTGCAAGAGACCTGCCCAAGACTACATCCAACTCTGATAGTCGGTTTAAAAGCACAGCTAGGGTTGGGATTTCAATCTTGGACATGACAATGCTTGAAAAAAAGGCCGCCAGTATGTCCTTCCGTCTGTCTTCAGAGGACTGACCAAACCTTGGATCTGAATAAGAGATATCTGCCCTCTGAACGATGTCCAGCGCTTCTTCAAATGTCGTGGCTGAGAAGAATTTACCAATCATGTTTTCTACATCGATATCCACCACGCGATTCTTGGTCGTAGCATATCCAGCCTTCATCGCCTGTGCCGCATTCAAAAGATACCGAATATCACCAAAACTATTACGAACAACAGCGATTCTGTTTTCAACGTCCATTGATGCATTTTGAAGTCTCAGTATCTTATCTAAATAAAGCATAGAAAGTCTTGGAGGGATTGGAGAGAAGATGATTGTTTTTGAAACTTTGGAAATCTTTTTTATTGACTCATTTGACTTGTTTGCAGCCATGATTACCCTTATGGAGGGCTCTTTGAACAAGTCTATCAAGAAATCCAGACCTCCTGAATCTTCCCTCTTTGAAATCCCATCCATCTCATCTAGAAAAAGGAGAAATTTCTTTCCAGTTAGACTAGAATTTGAAAATATTGGAGAAATGACCTGTGCAAGTAAGTTCTTATTTCGGGTATCACTTGCATTTAGTTCAATCAGATCAATATCAAGTTCCCGGCATAATGCATGAACAAATGACGTCTTACCCACACCTGGTGGCCCTACGAGTAAGAGAGGTTTTGAGCCATCAGACCATTTTACCAACCACTCTATTACTTTCTTCCTAGAGCTTTCATTTCCCACAAAATCGGATATTTTTGGTTGGATCACTATAAAATCACCAATACTAATTGTATCTTAGTCCAATCATTTGGAATTTTTGATACTTATTGAAAGATTCTTTTGGAAATAAGGAAACAAATCTCGGCGTTTCATTACGTTAAACCAGTATTCATTATAGTGACTTACTGTCAGGAACAAAAACTTCAAAA
>DASVGC010000107.1:0-2038 GCA_036379735.1 Nitrososphaeraceae archaeon | reverse complement strand
AGAGTATTGTGTTTACTCCATACCAGACAAAAATCATTTTGTTACAAAAATCATTTTGTTTAAAGTAATTGAAAGCCGGATCATTAAACCGTGAATCCATATTATCATCATTATTATGATATTGGTTCTGTTTTTTCAATTTTTCATAAGTTCTCATATTTTAACTGGACTAACTTGACTATGGACTAACTTGACTATGGACATATTATTATTGACAGTAGTAAGTACAAGTATTTGGTAATATATTATAAAGGATTTTCGCCAATCATCTATTTATTTCCTTGGTAATATCATTCATGAATATCATGTAGTTGGAGGATTTGTTCCCAAGACCATAAAATTTTATTCTTCTTTTTTGACTTGGTAAATTAATTAATTATTACCCTAGCAATATTTGATTAAAAATAAATAAAATGAGAATAGAATTTCATCGCTGATTTTTAGATTCTATAATTGGTCTAGTAATTGCACCTTCAGAAGCCGAACTAACCAGCGATGCATATTTTGCAAGGGCTCCAGTTTTATAGTGAGGCTTTAGTGGTTTCCATTTCTTCTCTCTTCGCCCAAGTTCTGTTTTAGATAAATCTAAATCTATTTTTCCTTTTTTGATATCTATTCGTATGCTATCTCCGTTCTTTACGAGTGCTATTGGACCACCTAACATTGCCTCTGGTGATACATGTCCTATCATAAATCCTCTAGTTGCTCCAGAAAACCTTCCATCAGTAACCATAGCAACTTTTTCACCTAGTCCCTGTCCTACTAATGCTGCTGTTACAGATAACATCTCTCTCATACCAGGTCCTCCTCTAGGACCTTCATATCGAATAATCACAACATCTCCTTCAACAATTTTTTTCTTTGAAATTTCCTTGAATGCTTCTTCCTCACTTTCAAAAACTTTTGCTCTGCCAATAAATTCTGTAGAATTCACACCAGCAATCTTTACCACAGCACCCTCTGGAGCTAGAGAACCTTTCAAAACTTTAAGAGTCCCCTCACTATGCAAAGGTCTATCAAAAGATGTTAAAACATTTTCATCAATAGACACATTTATTGTAAATGATTCCAAATTCTTCTTCATATTCTTACCAGTAACGGTTAGTGCTTCACCATGTATTAGACCCTTTTTTAATAAACTCTTTAGTATGATTGGAATTCCACCAATTTTATCCAAATCTAACATAACATATATCCCTCCTGGTCTCATATTGACTATATGAGGAGTACGTTTTCGAACTCTTTCAAAATCCTTAAGTGTAAGTTTGACTCCTATTTCCTTGGCTATTGCTAGCAAATGAAGTACAGCATTTGTGGATCCTCCCAAAGCATTTGTTATTGCTATTGCATTTTCAAAAGCCTCAAAAGTTAAAATGTCTTTAGGACAAATATTATTTTCCACGAGATCATAGATTTTCTTTCCGGTTTCATAACATATTTCATTTCTTCTTTCGCTTTCTGCTGGAGGTGAAGCACTTCCTGGTAATGACATTCCTAACGCCTCACTTATTGATGCCATTGTATTTGCGGTATACATTCCTCCACATGAACCCGCTGAAGGACATGCAACATTCTCTAATTGCAATAACTCTTCTAAATTCATATTTCCAGCTTCGAATGAACCTACAGCTTCATAAACATCCTGTATAGTAACATCTCTGTTATTCCAGCTTCCTGGCATTATTGTTCCTCCATAAACAAAAATCGATGGCAAGTTTAACCGAGCCATTCCCATCAAGGTTCCAGGAAGACTCTTATCACATCCAGAAATTCCAACCAAACCGTCATATTGATGAGCTCTCATCATTACTTCGATTGAATCTGCAATTATTTCTCTACTAACTAAAGAAGCCTTCATTCCTTCATGACCCATAGCGATTCCGTCTGAAACAGCGATAGCTGTGAATTCCCTTGGAGTACAATTACAATCTGATACGCCTTTTTTTGAAAATTGAGCGAGTGTACCTAAATGAATATTACAAGGTGTTGCTTCGTTAGAAGTAGAAGATACACCAATGAGGGGTTTATTTAAGTCATC
>DASVGC010000106.1:0-3568 GCA_036379735.1 Nitrososphaeraceae archaeon | reverse complement strand
CATGGTTGGCCTTGCAATTTCACAGATTCTTTTCGGTTTGCCTGCGTTACTCGTATTATTGATTTTAGCTACTCTGTTTCTTTCTTCCTCAATTTTCCTTCCCCTATTGATTATTACAACGTTACTAGTATGGGGTTCTATGTCTTCAATGGGATTTTTTCTATCGTCTCACATGTTACATATGCGCAACGTTTCACAAATCATATCATTTGTCAATGTAATTCTATCCATATTACCTCCTATTTTTTATAGTATTGATAGGCTACCAATCCAGCTCCAATTTGCTTCCTATTTTGTACCAACTACCCATGCGTCTTTAATGATTCAAACCACAATGGGATTACCCACGCCAAAAGAATGGTCTATTGAATTAGGACTTTTGGTACAGGTAGCATATCTTGTTGGTTTTGTGATATTGGCTAAAGTTAAAGCAGTATGGCGGGAAAGTTGATTTGATGACTAGAATTATGCTATATTTTATACTGATCTCGATTCAATGGATATGTTATGAACCGAGTACCGAATGGATGTTTTAACTTGATACTTTTTGATAGAACTGTATTGATGATATACTACGTCTATCGGCCGGTTTTAAATAGCGTGCGTACATGTTCTTCTATTTAGAAACTTGATATAGTATTTATATTTCTTTTCCATGATAGTGGTGGGATTTGGCTAGCAATAGAACAGATTAACCTATAATCACATATAAGAATAATACCTAAAAAGTATCGCAAAGCATTTAATATGTATCGAGAGGTAATTTTCCAAAGGGATAAATCTAGTTAGAATAAGTTTGATAAATTATGGCAACAGAGCAGCTATTCATCAGCGTCGTTATCATTTTGGTAGCGACACGCTTAATGGGTGAGTTCTCTCAAAGACTCCGATTGCCTCCGCTGGTCGGCGAGCTTGCTGCAGGAATTATAATCGGCCCTTATGTTCTAAAATTAATAACTCCAGATCAGAGTTTGAATGTAATTTCAGATTTAGGAGTATTCTTCCTTATGTTACTAGCCGGCTTACAAATGGACCCCAGAGAAATAAGAAAGGCAGGTCTCCGTGGGGCTATATTGTCAATACTTGCGTTTTCGTTGCCTTACTTGGCTGGTTTTGGAGTATCTGCACTTTTTGGACTCGGAATAGTTCAATCAATGTTCGTTGGATTGTTGTTATCCATAACTGCTGTTCCCGTCTCTACAATTGTTCTAATGCAATTTGGAATATTGGAGACCAAGGTAGGCAATACTGTAATTACTGCAGCTGTAATCAATGATATTTTTTCCCTTGTAATATTGTCAATTGTGTTACAGCTTCATGGGGCAAATGGTGCACCGGTCAATGTTACGGAGACTATGGTTAATTCTGTAATTAAGATCTTGTTGTTTATAGGTGGAATATTTCTTATTGATATATTATTTAGAAAAGCCAATGTTTGGTTTCAAAGACGAGGTACATACTTTTTTGAAAAATTGCATACAAAGGAAGCGGCGTTTGGTATATTACTCATCTCTACTATTCTCGTTTCTGTCATAGCACAGGTAGTGATAGGTCTACATTTCATAATAGGTACTTTCTTTTCCGGATTAATAGTTTACAAAGAAATAATCAGAAGAGAAAACTTTGAACGAGTCTATGGAATTATTTCAGCAATATCCTTTGGATTTTTTGCTCCCATATTTTTTGCAGTAATAGGAATAAATATCAACATGGATTCAATCGCAAACAACCTGCCATTTTTTATTGTTCTTGCGGTAGTAGCTGTCGTTACTAAAGTAGGTGGAGGTTATATTGGTTCAAGATTGATCAAATTTTCAAAGGATGAGAGTTTGGCAATAGCATTTCTTATGAATGGGAGAGGAATGGTGGAATTAGTGATAGCCTCGATAGGCTTTACATCTGGGATTATTGATGCAACAATATTCTCTATTACAGTAACGATTGGTTGGGCCACGACGATTTTGGCACCGATACTTTCAAGACCCTACGTCATGAAAATTAAATCTCAGGAAAAAGACAAACCTAATTTGTAATTGTGCACATTAGTTGCTACTACTTTCATCTGACAATCCTATCCACCCATATCCTTTAACTTCTAATTCTTCCGATAGCTCTTTGCCTCCGGATTTGATAATTTGTCCTTTTGCCATTACGTGTACTTTGTCAAGTTTTGACAAATACCTAAGTATTCTGGCATAATGAGTGATAATCAACACCCCCGCCCCAGTCGATATTAAAATGTTTATCGCCTCTGCAACTGCTTTAATTGCATCAATGTCCAAGCCAGAATCCGGTTCATCCAAAATGGCAATGAGGGGCTTGAGTACGAGCATCTGCATAACCTCAGATCTTTTTTTCTCTCCTCCTGAAAAACCCTCATTTAGATATCTGCTCAAAAACGTTGTCTGCAGACCAACATTGTCTAGGTTCTTTTTGAGATATTCATGAAACTCCTTAACGGTCAAAAATACTTCTCTATCTTTCTGCTTCCCGCTTAGACTCTTGTTTAATATGTTGTAAGCGTTCCTCAAAAAATGACTATAACCAACTCCAGGAATCTCTGTAGGGTATTGAAAACCTAAGAAAAGACCCTTCTTAGCTCTCTCTTCCGTACTCAATTCAAGTATGTTTTCGCCGTCAACAAGGATTTTTCCCGATGTAACTGTATATTTCGGATGACCCATTATCACATTTGCCAGAGTGCTTTTGCCCGAGCCGTTTGGGCCCATTATAGCATGAACCTGACCCCTATCCATTTCAAAGCGAAGGTTATCAAGAATTTGTTTACCACTAATGTTAGCCGACAGGTCATGTATCTCTAAAAAAACCACAAATCTTTTGGTTTTCAAACATAATATAAATATTGAGTTACTTTATTCAAGATTTAAATTAATCATCTTGCATTTTATAACAATTTGTCAAGGGGTTTGTTCATAGGTAGGTTTCAGCCATTCCATTTAGGTCATATTGCGGCGATCAAATACGCATTCAAAAAGGTTGATAAACTGGCAATTGTTGTGGGGAGTGCTCAAGCGAGTTATGAGCCACAAAATCCATTTACTGCTGGAGAGCGAATAACTATGATACACGACTCGCTGAATGCAGATGACACGATAGACTGCAAAAAAACCCTAATAATTCCTGTCCCTGATACAAACATCCATTCGACATGGACGCATTCTGTAGATATGTTGCTCCCTAAATATGACGTTGTATTTACTAATAATGCATTTACTGGTTACCTATTCCTCCAAAGAAATATGGATGTTACAGAACCAAAATTATTGAATCGAAGTGAACTTTCAGGGACTGAAATTCGAAGGAGAATTGTGAAAAATTTTAAGTGGACTCACCTTGTTACCGAACAAACTCAAAGAGTAATCAAAGAAGTTGATGGAGCTGAACGTCTGAAAAAAATATCGAATCTATCGCATCATGTCCACTGAGTTTTAAATTTAACCGTATTGTTTACAAATAATTTATTCGTTTTAAGAGGACTCCCGTATGGATATTGATAAATATTTCAAAAACGACACCAGAATAATTGAAAGTCCATTCACTGTCAAAA
>DASVGC010000105.1:0-3144 GCA_036379735.1 Nitrososphaeraceae archaeon | reverse complement strand
GTTCATTATTCTCGCGAGTATCACTATAATCGCGTCAATAAGGCTTGTGGGCGTCTTGCTAATTTCTTCACTGATTGTCATTCCAAACATTACAGCGTTGATGTTTGGCAAAGGATTCAAAAAGACTATTCTTATTTCATGTGCGATATCCGTATTTTCAGTCGTATTTGGAATAATCATTTCCTATTATTCAAATTTGGCCCCAAGTGGTACGATAGTTTTAACGATGGTATCACTCTTCTTAGGAACTGTTATTGCAAAAAATATGAAGAGTCGGTTTAATCAAATTACAGTTACTAAATAAAGTAATAGTACATAAGGCTAAAGATAAAATTGTCTGAGTCTATCAATTGTTTTCAAACACAATAGAAAACCTTGATTAATAGAAAGAATAACTCGAGATTCGTATATTTTGAACGCAATCCTGATTTAGGAAAATGAGCAAATACATTGGATATCATGGTTTCTCCTGATTCCATAACACTATATTGTTAAAATCATTTCTGGATTCTGTCCAAGCAATCCAAAGTTTATTTTCTGTCTCAAATATCATGGGGTTTGCATAGACATCTATCTGATTGCTTTTTACTATTTGTTTTGCAATAGTCGATCTAGAAGGATCTATAGTAGAAAGAAGTACAGAAGAATCGTTAGTGATGTCGCTCCATGTAACATAAATCCTATTGTTACTCATCCATATAAAAGGAGAAACAGAATTGTCCGAATTGTTACTTAGATTTACAACTTTACCGAGTTGGTTTCTAGCATCTATTTTCCTTAAGAGTACATCAAAAGTACCAGTTTGGTTTAGTGTATCTGCCCAAGTTACATACAATTCTTCACCCATAATTTGACCATGCGCGGATCTAGAAGTTCCAAAGCTATTGCTAATATTTATAGTTGAATTAAAAGAGTTACCATAATCCATACTAGATGTAAGCAAGATTTCAGAATCGCCTTTTCCAAATGTACTTTGTTCCCATAAAACGTATACTTGCTTACCTGCCATGGCAGTAAAGACGATTGGATTAATAGAACTGATTCTCTCATTCGTGGTTGAATCGTTTGACAAATGTGCGGGAATCATGTTAGAGTTAGAACTAAAAGCTGTATTATTAGAGGAGTTATTCTTCGTCCCTTGAGGTAAAAACTTAACGGTGTTTACTATCTTTGAAGTTGAAAATGTATTACCGTAATCAAAACTTCGTGTGAAGTCTATACTACATTCAGGATCATCATGTTCAGTATCGCATTTAGTCCAAACGATGTATATTATCGATCCATTTTGATTTATTACCATATGTGGATCTAAAGAATCATCATTGTCGTTACTTAAATTCACTGCATCACTAAAAGAATTACCCCCATCATGGCTTGCCCTGAAGAAAATTTCCTTATTTGATGATGAAATATTTTCATTTGCAGCCCACAGTACATATACGTTATTTTTTACTGACGCTTGATCATGAAGGTGTACATTCCCTGTATCATTACTAAGATTAGTTACGGTACCAAAACCTCTTCCTTTATTATCGCTTTTGCTGAAAAGCAGTTTCCATTTATCGGTTTGCTTATCTTCCCATGTGATGTATGCATTATCTTCACTACTACTCAATTTAACTAGATTTGATGTTCCCGATGTATTGCTAATGTTAACAGTACTGGATAAGGAGTTTGAATTCTCGTCTATTTTCTTAAACATAACTTCACTATTTTTAGAATTCAAATTACTAATCCAGACGGCATAGATGCTATTGTTTGATACCGAGAAGTGTGGATTTATTGAATCAAGAGCTTTATTGTTTAAAATTAAACTAGAAATCTCGAGTCCAATAGGTTCTGCATAAATTTGAGGTCCTAAGTAAGATATCAAAATAATACAAATAGTAAAAAATATAGTATAAATTAGCAAATTTCGGAGACTAAAGTAACATACAAGAAGACTTTTCAAATTGCATTCAAGTGAGTTGATCAATTTCTATAATTCAGAATATGTCTGTTGTATTTGGATGAATATTCAGAAATCGAGAAACAAATAAGCCCATGCTTTAATTAATAATTAGTCTATGATATTATACTTTTGTTTGATTATTGCGTGTACACAATCTCAGAACTTAGATACTTGTGTCGTTTAATACTCGTCAAGTAGAACTTTAGAAGCAAGTAATTTGAGAAACTTTAATTCATGAAATGGGTCAGATCGTCGCGAGATCTTCATAGTTTTTTCCTCAGATTTGAGCAGCAACAAAAATTCACCTCATCCCCTCTATATGTTTAGCTGCGATTGTTTTTAATGTTTCTAAAACCCATTCTAGAAACATTCTTCCTCAACCTCTTTAGCGTACCCGATACGCTGACGACTGTAAGTGAGGGTTCACCCAAAACTAACGAGACTAAGAAATAATCAAGATATTTCAACTTGCATCCAATTATCAATATGTTTCCAAATTCCGAATCATATAGCTTCAACACTGCAGACTGCATTTGAAAAGTACCGAAAAGTTCCTTAAATCGGATTCCAACTTTCTCATGCAATTGAAAAGGACGATAAATGCCATCCTCATCATACATTATTGCGACGTATCTTCTTTTTTCTCTATGATTTAACATCCTGCCATCTTGCCTTGGTTTTTACATAAAGCCATTCGGATATTTTCTTCCAATATGTAGTCGGATTTATTCCTACAACGTTCAATATCGATTCAAATGTTTTGTAAGAAATCATTTCATTGATGGAAGTTGCACCACTTGAGAGTATAAATTGACAATTATTAGACTGACAGAATATATAAATCGATTTTAATTCTTTTAGCCAACGAGAAACTAGAATTGTGTCAAGTTTTCTTGCAGGGGCAATTGAAATTTCTATGCCAAGACCTTTCTTGGCTTTTCGTTTTAATGCATCCTTTCCTTGAAAAGGATCGATCAGGAACAAATCGGTTTTACTATCTAAAGTTCGGATATTATCTGAGACTATTAGGTAGGGAAAATAATCTGCAATTGGAAATTTTTTCTCCATTCTGAGTATAATGTCTTCTTTTGGAACGTTGTTTTTCGAGTTTCCCAAATCAATACCTATCATGTCTATGCCTAATAACTTGGACATAGTCATAGCTTTGCTAGCATCAGATACGTGAACTCCTA
>DASVGC010000104.1:0-2371 GCA_036379735.1 Nitrososphaeraceae archaeon | reverse complement strand
GAAATAATGAAGTTCACTTACATCCTGTAGAACCAAGAAGGCTGAGCGTTCGGGAAGTTATGATGATTCAATCAGTGCCTGATACATATGCTTTGCCGGAAGATCTTCCTTTATCCTATAAATTCAAAATGATAGGAAATGCCGTTCCGGTCAAGCTGGCAGAGGCAGTAGCACTTTCTTTTAATACGTTTTTAAGCCCAAAGTTTGTTCTCTCAAGGAATTCTGAACAAATTCAACCTTCGTTATTTTCCGTGCCGGAAACTTGTGATCTGCCCCACCAGCAAGAACTCGACAGCGGGCAAATATAGCAGCGCGGGTTTCTTGCTATACATATCTCAGCTGTAAAATCTAAAAGCCCGTAATTGTGGTGTTGAGTGCTTTTGGCTCCTTTTGGCAAAGATTGTTTTGCAATCTCTATAATATGAGGATTGCGTCTCACATCCGTTTTCACTTCCAACCCGTAGTATCTGGCGAAGAATCGTTGAATATTGACATCCACGATCTCAATACGTTTGTTGAAAGCAAAAGAAAGAACCGCCCGTGCAGCGTATATTCCAACATGAGGAATCGCCAGTAATTTTTCTAAATTACTAGGAACTTTGCCTGAATGATACTGAATTAACCATTTTGAAGCGGAAATTAGTGCATCGGCTTTCTGGTTGCCGAAACCAAGAAGTTTTAATTCACCTGCTAATACACTCTGATCAACATTTGATAAGAAATAAGGATCTGGATAGCGATCAATAATTTCTGACCAAAGTTTTGCGACCGCTCCTGCCCTTGTTTGCCTGAGAAGCATTTCGGTAATCAAACTATGAAAGGGATGAATATTATCCCGCCTCCATGGAAAGTCTCGACCGTAATTTTTGTACCAGTTAACAAAGAAACTTTTTTTCAACATTTCATTGTTGGAACAACTTTTGTTTAATAAGAGACTTAATCAAAAAAGTTATTCTGCAGCCAGTTTTTAACTGCTGTAGCAGAGTTATAGCCTGATTTAATCAATACCTCGCAGATATCCTTCCCGCTGATTATAACTACTGGATGCTCATCATCAATTAATTCTTTGTAAGCTTGTTCACTTACATAAGAAGTCGTAATAAAAATCCCAAATTGGCGGTGACGTAGCCGTGAGATCAACCGAGAGGTTTCTTTAATACCCGAGCCCGAATTAGTATTTTTACATTTCGCTTCTAACGCAAAGTCAACAAGTATTGATGACGTATTGATTCCTATTCTATACTTACCAGTAGCATCTCTTCCACCATCTCGCCACGGCCGGGTTAAATCACAAGAAACTATATTTGAGTCCATTAATCTAACTATCTCAGTAGCACATTTTTCAAAGGCATATTCTCTTTTTGGATGCGCCTTGAAAAAAGAAATTATTGAGTTAAGTATGCTGGTTGATAATTTATCGGAAGAATTCGGTAGCTGTTCATTTCGAAGCCTATAATGAACAGCTTTAGGCGCGGTCAAAATCTTGTATCTACCTGTTTTTACCCAATCTTTCCAAACAGTTGGGGCATTTGTATTGTCTTTTGTTAGATTACGCAAGTCATTAACCCATGACCGGGAAATTTTACCTACATTCAAAATGCTAAAGACAGCTCGATAGTTTTGAAATCTTTTACCATCTCTTGTTTTCCATACTGCTATTAAGTCATCATCCTGGTTAAAGTTCTCAGTCCCAGGCACCGCCAAGCCTCGGAATATAACATCTCTTTTTGTTGGACCTTTAGTAAAGACAAAAAAGGGAGGAATTTGATTTCTTTTGCCAGTGTGTAATGATTCAAATACTGATCTTAGAATTAAGTTCCCTTTTCTCGAATGAATATCCTGACCTGCTGTTTTATTATCACCGTAATAAAATAATCTTCCCTGTGTTATGTCTAATTCATCTGGCCAATCTGGATCTATCAAACTAGAATACAAAACGCAAAAATCTGGATTGCTAGTAGTGCCAATATAGCGAAAACCACCCTGGTTGCCGCACCCCATTAATTTATGCAACGGATCATCCTTAACGTTTCCCATAGATCCGCCCTCATATATTGCATCAACATATAAGTCGGAATATATAAGATTTTCGAAGCTTATTGAATGCATAGCGGTTCAGGATCAGATAAATAGCAAAAACCATTAAACCAATATAAACGAGTCATCTAGTATAGCTTTCCAAACATCATATATTAAAAAAGGAGTATATAAAATTTAGTAAATTTAAAGCCTCTAGTAACCTTAATTCTACTCCTGAAATTCCGGCTGTTTATTGATTATATTTACCGGAAATTTGCGTATAGTTAAGTAATGGAAGAGATTGACAAACGTTTAATATCCAGCACTCTAATACTTACGATTAACAATGAAT
>DASVGC010000103.1:0-2526 GCA_036379735.1 Nitrososphaeraceae archaeon | reverse complement strand
TGATATCGCTAAGTGTTGACAATAAGAATGAACGGGGACTATTAGGAGTAGAAAGAATTGGTGAAAGTATATTTCTTTATGCGACTGTTAAAGATGGTGAGGTAATGAATAGGATATACAAGTATTCACTTGGATCTGGTGCAGAACTAACTAATGAGGAAGTCTTTATGGATCTTCCAGGAACGCCTGCAACCAACCATCAAGGCGGAAAATTAGCCGTTAGCAAGGATGGATATCTTTATTCAGTAACCGGAGAACTACAAAGGAATGGGAAAGATCAGAACATTGTAGATGGGCCTGATCCTGATTTTAGCGGTGCAATTTTGAAGACAAACCCAAATGATGGTTCAGCTGCACCTAATAATCCTTTCCAAGGTGACAATCCCAGCGACCCGATTAATTGGTATCAGGCTTATGGTATAAGAAATAGTTTCGGTCTTGGTGTCGATCCTGTAAGCGGAACATTGTGGGATACAGAAAATGGTGAAAAGTCGTATGATGAAATAAACTTGGTGAGTCCCGGATTTAATAGTGGATGGAAACTTGTAATGGGACCAATTTCAGATAGCGGTGTTGCAGAAAGTGATCTGGTAACCATTCCAAATTCAAACTACAAGGATCCTATTCTGAGCTTTGTCGACTCCTTTGGAATTACTGATATTGAATTCTTAAACTCAGATAAGTTAGGCGCTCAATATTCTAATAATGCATTTGTAGGCGATCTCGGATATGGGAATTTGTATAGATTTGAATTAAATCAAGAAAGAACGGACTTTAATTTAGATGCTCCAGGACTAGATGATCGTGTTGTCGATAATGATGAAGAATTGGATTCTATTTTGTTTGGGCAAGGTTTTGAAGGCATAACTGACATAAAAACAGGGCCAGATGGATTGCTTTATGTGCTTTCCTTTGATGATGGCACAATATACCGAATAAGTTGAGGGTCAGTATTTCATATCTAGGAATTGATTAAGACTCTGGACAATATTTCATAACTGTTACTAATTATCTAGTATCGATCTGAAAGATTCTTATGTTCTGTCCTGCAATAATCGCATTTAGTATTTTCCTGCCACCTTCAGATCTCTTATCTATCTTGATTCTTGATTTCTTTCCAACCTGATTTGCACAAATAAATTCATCATCAATATATAGATTAACTTTGTTACCAATTGTTTTTTCATCTAGATTGATAACAACGCCATTACCAGATTCATTTATGTCAAAATTTATTTCCTTGCCAAGAGTAGCAGTTTTCATCTCCACATCTATTCTTACACCCAGCATCTCTTCAAGTTCGCTTATGGTTGTTCCACCCTTTCCAATAATTCTTGGAATAGTTTCTTTTTGGACTTTGATCCTAATTCTATTATTTGAGATAATAGATATCTCTGGATTGGAATCAAACCGGCGAATAACATCTCTTATTTTTGATTCAGCAAGTTTATAGATATTGTTTTGACTTGCCTCATCTTCTGGGTCAACAGGAACTATGACATTTTCTTCACCAAATGTATAAATCTCGTATTCCGTTTGACCTGTGGAAAAGTCTTTGACTTCTACAACAGGCCTGGCAAGATCCGCTTCTGTCATTTTATAAGGTACTTTGACTGTAAGCGAAATTTCATAGACTTTCTTTACCATTCCTGCATCCATAAAAATAATGGTATCAAGAATTTGTGGTATCATTCCAAGTTCAATTCTTCCAATGAATCGTTGCACCGCATCCAAAGGTTTGCTTGCATGGATAACACCTATCATCCCAACTCCGGCCAACTTCATGTCAGAAAAAACCTGAAAATCTCTATATCGCCTTATCTCATCAAATATGGTGTAGTCAGGACGTACAAGTAGCAGGATGTCTACTGCGTTTTCAAAACTTCCTTCAAGTGGCCCATATTGAGTTACCTCTTTGGGTACCTGTAAATCTCTAGGCGATTCAAACGTCTTTACTATCTTGTTCTGAGAAACATAGAACTCGGCCAGACTGCTTGCCAGTGTACTCTTGCCAGACCCAGGCGGTCCTGCGATTAATACACCTTCAACGTCTGATGTCAATCGTGCTAATAATTTTTCACTCAGTCCATAATCCTCTAAGGTCAATTTTGCAATTGGTTTTACAATCGTAATTTCTTGTCCGCTTGAAAAAGGCTCTCTGGTTATAGCAATTCTGTATTTACCTAACTGAATAACAATCGCTCCATCTTTGTTTATTTCCATGAATCCTTTTTTTGATCGAGAATGTTCTAAAATTTCTTTAGTTATGTCATAGATTTCTCCTGCTGATAGTCTATTATCTTCCAATTGAACTAGCTTTAGGTTACCTGGTACTCCCTTTTTTGCAAAAGGAAAAGTGTCTTCCTTCAAATGAATACTCATGGTGTTATTATCAAAATATTTTTCAAATCGTAGTTCTGCATCTTCTTTAAAAGATCTAATGTATGTTGATTTGATGCCATGAGCTTCGGCTACCAAATGTTGAATATAGTCACATGTAATCAAAGTTGCATCATTTTCCAGAGC
>DASVGC010000102.1:0-7267 GCA_036379735.1 Nitrososphaeraceae archaeon | reverse complement strand
AGGCATGTTTGTTCATATGGAAATGTTCAAGCGCCAAAACAGGATCTGTAAAAGTATATAGATTTTCTATCTTTGGTTTCAGAGCATCTCGAAAAAGCGTAGCAATATCTGTATCGTCGTCTACAATACTGACGATTCTATTGTTAGTAGACTTATCAATATTTGCCATCTGGGATGCTACACCTATTTGGAGAAAATATAAAAAACTGGTAATTTATAAAATTTTCTTCAATTTTCAGCGCAGGTGTGCAATTCTATTATATGATAGAGTGGATATCTTATTATTGAAACTTTTAATGGTGCTTACAGGCGTCATTGCTCTTGGATTTTTCCTACATCAGGCTCCAATATCGGCACAAAATTTAACTGGCAACAAAACAGGTACTACTGGATTCTCACAAAACAATTCAATTAGAAATTTGGAAAATCCTGTATTAAAAATTGAAAAGAATCCTCTAGCAAATCTTTCAAACCCATTGGAGAATTTGACAAATCCTCTAGCAAATCTTTCAAACCCATTGGAGAATTTGACAAACCCATTAGCGAACTTGACAAAGTAGTAAATTGATTCGATGGATTCTCTCAGAGTTAGGAAGCCTGCCGGAACTGAAGTACTCT
The DNA here is from genome assembly GCA_036379735.1 of Nitrososphaeraceae archaeon. Taxonomy (GTDB): domain Archaea; phylum Thermoproteota; class Nitrososphaeria; order Nitrososphaerales; family Nitrososphaeraceae; genus TA-21. The sequence goes on along the minus strand of DASVGC010000102.1, from coordinate 6,649 downwards.
AATTCATAAATCGTTTTTTGCCTAGGATCAAACATGGGCGAGCAATAAAAAATAAATCAAACAAGAAAAGCAGGCGAAGCTTTGGAGCCGCTGCTCTCGCGCTATTGATATCGGTTATTGCCGACGCCCTGGACTACATCGCCGCTCCCATATTTAGTACACCCGTAATTGGTGATGTCTTTGATGTACTCGATAACTAGCAGTAAAATTTCAGTTGTTATGAATCTAGCGGAATTCATTCCAATTATAGGAGATTTTCTGCCAGTATACACGTTTTCCACAATAATCTGGATAGTTCGACAATATGGTTACGAATCTTTTTTTGGAAAGTTACTTTCACTAATTTCCAGTAAACGATGATATCACACTAAACCAAAATTTGTGTGATAGTCGAAAACTACGAAGATAGATCTATTGAATTTCCATCTTGGTATAGAGGTATTACCTCATTAGATTTTTAATTTCACTCAATGCAAAACTAGGAACAAATAGTAACGAAACTACTACTGCCGATATGAGTTATAATACATAATAATTAATTCAAAAATTAAATCGCCGCTTTTGCGACTCGTGGGACGTATCTATCATGAAATCTAACATACGTCATACTTCATGCGGTAATATTATTTCTTCAAATTCTAATTCACAAGTTTATTGAAACCAATGGGTTAGTATCTGTATTAAGGATTAAAGTGCATTCCTCATTATGGCAGATCAAGAAATGATACAAGAAAAGATAGGTGAAGCCTTAGGTCTGGAAAAAGCAGCACAGAAGGCAGTGGAAGATTTGGATTCAAGAGGTTTGTTGAAGCCCGAACAAATGAAAAAGTTATCGAAAATGAAGGAGGAGGCAAGTGAACAAGAAGAAGAAATGTCAACCCTAGTCAAGGACCTTGAAGAAAGTGATGGATTTGATCAAGGCAAAATTGATGAGAAAGCCGAGGAAACTGCGGAGAAAGCCTCAAAAATAATGGAAACATACCTGGGCGATGAGCCTGATAATCAGGAAGCACTAGAGTTTCTATGTCTTGCGGAAGGCGGTGAGGTAGCACATTATGAAGTTCTAGCAAGCGTATCAAAGGATGTAAAAAATAAAAAGTTTGGCACCAAAGTCAGAGCAATCCTCAAAGAGGAAAAGAAACACTTGGCTCTGTGTACGAAACTTGCCAAGACCAATGCTGCTTCAGAATAACCTTTTATTTTTTTAATAGCCCAAACTAGTAAAATCTCACGGATTCTAATAGTATAGAAACCTAGAAAATGTCAAATGATTTTCTAACGTTAGACTACGAAAAGGTTGCTCAAAATATTATAAGATTTATTTCAAGCCAAGTCAAATTAAGGAAGAAAAATGGCGTAGTTATAGGGCTTAGCGGCGGAATAGATTCTTCTGTTTGCCTGGTACTAGCATGCAGGGCCTTGACAAAAGATATTATAATTGGTTTGAGTATGCCAGAAAAAAATATCACATCACAAAAAGATATTTATAATGTTCGTTCCTTTGTAAAGAATCTCAATATCAGATATAAGGAAATTGATATTGAACGTGGAAAACATTTTTTGCTAAACAATGCTGTGAAAGATAAGATGGCAGGAGGAAATTTTTCAGCAAGAATTAGAATGGCCTTACTCTATTATTATGCAGCAACCAATAATTTACTAGTATTAGGAACTGCGGACAAGAGCGAACTTGTGTTAGGTTATTTTACAAAGTTTGGAGACGCAGGTGCTGATATATTTCCTATTGGAGAGTTATATAAAAGCCAGGTTAGATTGTTGGGAAAAGAACTCGACATTCCTGAACAGATTCTGCAACAGCCAAGTACACCTGGATTTTGGAGGGGACAGTTAGCTGAGAAAGAAATAGGACTCCTTATGTAGAGATTGATAAAATCCTGGAATCTTACTTGAGTAATCGGTTGAATAGACGAGAGCACAGCCAAAGAAAAATAAAATTAGTGATAGACATGATCGAGAAAAATCGGCACAAAAAAGAGGATATACCCATCTGTAAATCATTTTAATATTTTATTATAGATATTTTCTATTTAAATTTCTGATTTCTGATTGTTCCAGTTGTAATCCATAAACAAGACAGATCAAGAACTTTAGTCTCCTGTATGGTAAGGGAGCGCATTTGACCAAGGGACGATAAAGGACATTTGGAAAAGCAAAATAGAAATGGAAAAGTGGTTTGACCCTGCTTTTCAAGAATTCGTTGACAAGGAATTAATTCCTCATAGTAACAAGTAATTCTGATGCTCGTTGAAGCCGGAGTAAAGATTTCACCTATACATTAAAAAAGCCATAGGGCTGTACAACGACTGAATAGTGGTGACGACATCCAGTTGTTAGAATGGTCATCGTGGTTAGATTTTAATCATACTACTATTGACAAAGTTCCAGAATCGGAGGGGGTCTATAAATTACATGCAAGTATGAAGATTTTATTTATAGGGAGTAGTAAAAATCTTAGACAGTCCCTTACGCAAGACCTGACAAACCCTTGTATAAACAATAACTCTAGATTCAGCTATGCTATTGTAGAAACGGCAGATAGAACAAGAGAGGATCTATTGAATGAATATCGAAATAAACATGATGGAAAATTGCCATTATGTATGTAACCAAACTGTATGTTCCTAATCAGAATAATATTTGTTTAATCGAACTGTAAAGTAATGCTAGGAAATGATTGTGATTTACTCATGTTTAAAATAGTACCGTTTCGTATATCAATTTATGAAAAAACAAAAGGCTCACTATGTAGATGGATTTGTTTTGGCTGTTCCAAAACGCAATATCGATGCTTATCGCCGAATGGCCATAATGGGAGGTAAAATCTGGCGTGAACACGGAGCACTGGAATTTCGTGAATGTGTTGGTGATGATTTGGCAGTAAAGATGGGAGTACCGTTTTCACGAATTATGAAGAAAAAATCAAATGAAACGATAATTTTTTCATGGATTACTTTCAAATCTCGAACGCATCGAGATCGTGTCAATTCCAAGGTAATGAAAGACCCGAGGCTAGCTGATATGGATCCCAAATCGATGCCATTTGATGTGAAACGTATGGCTTATGGCGGTTTCAAAATCCTTGTAGACGTTAAATAATCTGATTATGAATAGTTAGTATTTTCCATCAAGGTATTTGTTACCTCGTATTGAAACTAAAATACGTTCACTAAATTTTTTCTTCGTGACTACATTCGATACCAACTGTAGTAATTCAGACCCAAGAACATATACTTATCCTAATATTTTATTTGTTACTCTAAAAGGAATGCAATGTAGATTGTATGTGTGTTGCAATTCTCATTTTTGTTTTCTTACTAAAATGTTATTACCTTCTATTTTTACCTCATATTTTGGAACGGCACTTGTTGCAGGAGGCTTTGTTGGCTCACCAGTCCTAATATCAAACTTTGATCCATGCCACGGACATTCAACTTCAAAACCTTCAAGTGTTCCCTCATTTAATGGACCCCCAACATGAGCGCACACATTTCCTATGGCATAATAATTTCCGCCTGCATTAATGACACAAACTGTTTCACCATCTACTTCCACTGCTTTCATAGATGAAGGGCCTATATCTTTTGATTCAGCGACCTTAACATAATCCTCGGACATTTTCTTCACTTATTATTCCTCAAAATAGTATATAACGAGTAACTAGTATTAATGATAGGATTGAAATGCAATATCGCTTAATATTTATACTTCTTTGAATTAATCAAGCTAGAATCAAATTCAATTACCTAGTATCGTAAATGATGACCCCGAAGAGTCTATTAACGCACCAGTTTTTACTAAAAGTAAAGAAAATTTAGTTTTGTATTGAGGGTCGAGTCCCTAACAGTGAACCTATGGTAGGTATTTCTTCAAGATCAAGGTTAATGGTAAGCACGTTTGAGATTGACCTTGACTTTGTCACATCTGTGAAAGTAACATTAGCAGTTACACTAGTTAGCGAGGTGTCTCGAAAAGTTGTCCTAAGTGTTTCTGTACCGCCATCACTCTGAGCAGTAAAGCCGCTTGGAAATGAGGTAGTTTTGAGCAGCGTCCCGTTAGGAGCAAAGACTGCCATTACTGCATTTATCACTTGATTCTGTAACGATTCATCTTCAACAGTATAATCAATATTTACTCGAACTTGGTTTGCAACAGTATTCGTTAGAGGTGTGAAGCTTGAATTCCCTTCAGAAATGGTTATGCCCGGGGTACCTTGTGCAAATGCGGACGGTATGGAGCCTATTACAAAACTCACGCCAAACATCAACATCCCAATACCTAACATAATCATATAACCAGTTAATTTTGTCATCGCTGCTTATTCAACCATAATCAAATATTCAACATCAATAAAAAATCTTTCCCTTTCGATATACAAAATCCGACCAATTTCGTTTTCTCAACCTGAATTTTATGTTCATAATCCTATATTTTGAAATTATCATAATTTTGGCCTAAAGGTTGGGTAAGTTGAGGAATTCAAAATGACATGGAACGACATGCCATCATGTCCATAACTAAACGTTACCAAAGTATAATCTCGAACATATTTTTTTGGTAGCAATGTCATTTACATAGTTATTATTTCACCTAATAAACTGATAAATTATCACGGGCCCGGAGGGATTTGAACCCTCGACCTGACGCTTAGGGGGCGTCCGCGCTATCCATTCTGCGCTACGAGCCCGTGAATTTTGGATATCGATGTAAATATAAACATTCAACTGAAAATCATCTGCTTAATGTCATACTTGCCAAGGAACTTGTAAGTTATCTTTCGTTTTTATTTGCCATGATATTCAAATCTATTTTATTCTGAAAAAATTTAGAGCAAAACTATTATTTTTTCGCTATCCCAACTAAGAGTCTTCGAACAGGGATCCTGTTTTCTTTTCGTATTCTCTTTTTATTTTGCCTAATGCTGCAGCGATGTTGCCGAATGTACGAAGGTTTTCTTTTAGTTGTTTAATTCCATTCTGTGGAAAATCATTCTCAAGTACATTTACTACCTCGAGAATATCTTCGTCTTTGAGTCCTGTGTTTATTAAACTATTAAATTTCTCAAAAAGAGTTTTCATGATCCTTCCATCTAACCTTTTCTTCCTCGGATTTTCGCCTATAAAGCTTCAATAAGGCTTCTGACTCTTGTAATTTTTTTCCAGCCTTTCATTCTCCTCTGTCAGACTTAAGAAATTTTCATATTCAGAAATTATGACCTTCGGATCATATCCGGCATTTTTGATATCGATTAGTACGTGGACTACATCTCCATATTTACTTGAAAATTCAGGAAGGTCGTAAAATTCAAGAAGATCACTAAAATGTTGAAATTGATCCAGATGTTTTTGTTTGATTTTTAGTCTCTTCTGGTCTTCTTCCACATTAATCTTGGTTTCTTCAAGCAATTTGCTCCTAGCTTCCACCTCGTCCGCTAATTCATGTAATTTGTTAATCTTTAATTTTATTACTTCTTCCAATTTGTGAGGCTCTATATTCTCTCGTAGAGTAATTTCAATTATAGAAAAGAGATGTTTTGCAAGCGCAGTGGGAGGTATGCTGTATTTGTTGCACCAGATATCCATTGCATCAAGGAATTTTTCTGTTTTTTTGTCATCTTGAGCGCTCTGCTTTATTATCTGGTTCTTGCACCTCAAATTAACCGCAATTTGCCCGATACTCACACCACTTTTCTTTGAAATAATAGCAATTTGTCGCTGCAATTCAATAGTGTCATCAGACTTTATGATTTCGTTTACAAAGTTATTTACTGTACCTACACTGATGTCAAGTTGGACAGCTATACTTTCTTGGGACTCCCCAGATAAAAATAATCTTGTTATTTCCTGCTTTAACCACGTCTTGTTGACCAATGTCATTTTCGACGTTTATAGTAATTCCGAGTTTATATTAAAAAACGTGTCGCTAACTAACAAGGCCTTCAATCTGTATATTAAAAAACGTATCGCTAAAATAACAAGGCTCATAATACGAGGTAAAAATTTCGTGAATCTTTTTTGAAAATTAAATGAATAAAAAATAAAATCTTTTTGAAATTCTATTGAATGAACTCTGAATCTTTTTTGAATGTTTAAACTGATTAATTTCATCGGCCTCCATTCAGGCTAGGTCTTTAAGGCTGACTGTTTTTTTGATATACATCGTGGGATTATAGAACTAACTATTTCAATCAAAAAATTCTTGATCTCAAATTTTTTAAAAGATAATGAGACGAACTGTCCTCGAAGTTTTTTCAATATCTTTTATAAAATTCATCTTTTGCATCTTTCTCAGTTTCATTGATACCCCATAGAAACTCTACATAATTCTGGGCAAATATGGTTACAAGAAATCGGAATAGGTCTTCTACAGATTTATATCCATATTTCTCCATAAGCTTGTTAACGTTTTCTTCATCTTTTTGGGACAATTTTATTCGAAGTTCTTTCATCTGCTACCACTATATATGAAAAGGTATTTTAATTAATTCTTGCTGATTTTCTTGGCGTGGAATCAAACTTCATCATTCACCAGGCCACAGAAATTCTCAGATTTAAATTTGACAATACTCATTTAAATGAGCATCTACCAACCGAAATTTGAAGGCAAAATCTTGCAACCAATATAAGAAATA
>DASVGC010000101.1:0-3117 GCA_036379735.1 Nitrososphaeraceae archaeon | reverse complement strand
GATTGATTATGTTCTTCAGTTTTCAAAGAAATAATTCTTACTAGAAGATACCTAATTGTAATAACGATAAGGATTATTCTTTTACACTTATAATAAAATTCATAAGATACAGCAATATTCTGATCTATAGTTTAACATAATGAAGGTAGGAGTCATAGGAGCATCAGGATATGTTGGTGGCGAGTTAATTAGGCTGCTTGTAAGTCATCCAAAAGTCGAGCTTAATATGGTGACTTCTCGACAACAAGCAGGGGAATACGTACATAGAGTTCATCCAAGTCTTAAAGGATTCATTGATCTCACTTTTTCACCAATGGATATTAAAAAACTTTTAGACTCATGTGATTTAGTCTTTGTATCAGTTCCACATGGAAGTGCAAATCAAATAGTAAAAGATCTCTACGATAGCGATGTTAAAATTATAGACCTTTCTGCTGATTTTAGATTAAAAAACCCCAAAGATTATGTAAAGTGGTATGGATGGGAGCATCCATATCCAGAACTTCTTTCCAAGTCTATATACGGTGTCCCAGAATTTCATCGCGAGGAGATAAAAACCGCAAAATTGGTTTCGTGTCCAGGATGTATGGCAGTCACTTCTTTACTAGCACTTAAACCCTTAATAGAACATGATCTTATTGACACGAATCATATCGTTGTTGATAGTAAAATTGGATCTTCTGGGGCAGGAGCTCAAGCTAACGCAGGTACTCATCATGCCATGAGATACGGAGTAATTCGACCATATAAACCAGCAAAACATAGGCATACTGGTGAAATAATACAAGAATTAAATCTTCTAGCGAAAAAAGAGATCAAGATTAGTATGAGTCCTCATGCGGTAAATCTTGTTAGAGGAATACTAACTACAAATCATACATTTCTCAACAAGCCCATTGGTGAGTTAGAGCTTTGGAAAGTTTATCGAGAGTGCTACAGTCATGAACCATTTATACGTCTCATAAAAGATAAGAAAGGACTTTACAAGTTCCCCGATCCGAAATTTTTGATAGGTTCAAACTTTTGTGATATCGGATTTGATATAGATGAAGATAATCAACGTGTTGTTGCACTGTCCGCTTCTGATAATTTAATGAAAGGTGCCGCAGGATCTGCAATCCAAAATATGAATGTCATGTTTGGATTTGATGAAATGGATGGTCTTAAATACACTCCACTGACTCCAGTATGATAGTTATCAAAATAGGTGGAAGTATAGTAGATGGATTACATCCTTCTACTATTTCCGACATCAAAACTCTACTGGAGAAGGAAAAAATTGTTCTTGTACATGGTGGGGGAAAAGAAGTCACAAATATTGGAAACAAACTAGGTAAGGAACAAAAGTTTATAGTCTCTCCAGGAGGTGTGAGGAGTAGATATACAGACAAAGAGACTGTAGAGATTTATACGATGGTGATGTCCGGTAAAATAAACAAAGCCATTGTCCAAATGTTATTGAATAGTAATATCCTTGCAGTAGGTATTTCTGGAATTGATGGTGCAACCATAAAAGCAGAAAGAAAGAAAAAATTGGTTATTCTTAATGCAAAGGGAAGGAAGATGGCAATCGATGGAGGATATACTGGAAAAATAAAAAATGTAGATCCTGCTTTGATAAAGATATTGTTGTCAAATAGTTTTGTTCCTATCATTTCTCCGATCGCTTTGAGTGAGGAAACTGAATTTCTAAATGTAGATGGTGATAGGGCTGCGGCATATGTTGCGGGAAGTCTGAGTGCAGATAAAGTTATTTTTATTACCAATGTAAATGGTTTAATTTTAGATGATGAGTTAGTGAAAAATATGAATTATACTGAAGCTAAGGCATCACTGCCCAAAATTGGTCATGGAATGGAAAAGAAAGTTCTTGCTTGTACGGAAGCTATAGAAATGGGTGTAAAAGAAGCGATTATTGCATCGGGCAATGTAGAAAATCCTATATCTGCAGCTCTTTCTCATGATAATTGTACGGTGATTAGCAAATGAACGGCGAGGATCTTTATGTAGGAAACATCTACCAGAGGTTTCCTATCAATATATCAAAGGGGAAAGGCGCAACAGTCTGGGATACATCTGGCAGAGAATATATTGATTGTATGGGAGGATATGGAGTAGCCTTGGTCGGACATTGTAATGACAGGGTGGTACAGGCAATTAAGGATCAAGTAGAAAATTTAATAACTTGTCACATGTCGATATATAATGATACACGATTAAAATTTCTGCAAAAAATATCTGAAATTTCTCCGAAAGAACTTTCAAAGTTTTTCTTTAGTAATAGTGGAGCAGAATCCGTAGAAGCAGCAATTAAATTTTCGAGGAAGTATACTGGAAAAAGTGGAATAATTTCTATGAATGGTGGATATCATGGAAAAACTTTCGGGGCTTTATCTGTAACATTCAATGAAAAATATAGAAAATCATTCCAGCCCCTACTTGAGGGAGTAAAATTTGTTCCACCCCATACTCCGTCAGTGATCGAGGAGGTATTGGATGAAAGTATTGGAACCGTAATAGTTGAACCAATCCAAGGAGAAACTGGTATAATAGTCCCGGAAGATGGAATTTTACAAGAAATTAGAGAAATCTGTGACCGTAATAATCTAGTATTAATTTTTGATGAGATCCAAACTGGATTGGGGAGGACAGGGGAAATGTGGGCCGGACAAAATTGGAAAACTACTCCTGATATTATGTGTCTTGCCAAAGGTATTGCTGGTGGATTGCCTATGGGCTTGACTCTTTGTAAACCTGAAATTCTTGATTCCATAAAAATCGGCGAGCATTCATCAACCTTTGCTGGTAATCCACTGGCTTGCTCTGCAGGAATAGCTACAATTGATTCCATCGTAGAAGATAAGCTCGTAGAAAATGCTCTTCACATAGGAAGTTTATTTAAAAATGGATTATTAGAACTACAAAAAAAACATAAAATAATTCGAGACGTAAGAGGATTAGGATTGATGCTTGCAGTGGAATTACGCTTTGACGTAAGAGAAGTTTTAATGGACGGAATAAAAGAAGGACTTCTTATGTTATATTCAGGTAGAAATATAATTCGGTTACGTCCTCCTTTAGTGTTAGATGAAGTAAAGGTATTAAAAACCTTGGAAA
>DASVGC010000100.1:0-2052 GCA_036379735.1 Nitrososphaeraceae archaeon | reverse complement strand
GTATGCATCTTCTGCTCAATCAGTGTTGAACAAGATTGAAAAATTAGAAAAACCAGTAATCGCTGCTGTAAATGGCTTTGCATTGGGTGGCGGATGTGAGTTAGCTCTCGTATGTGATATTCGAATCGCGTCATCTAACGCAAAAATAGGACAACCAGAAGTAACAATAGGCATTCCCCCTGGCTGGGGTGGTACGCAAAGACTTCTAAGAATAGTGGGACCATCCAAAGCGAAAGAATTGATTTTTACTGGAAAGATGATTAGTGCAGAAGAAGCTTATGAAATAGGATTAGTAAACATTTTAGTAAAATTGACTCATGAAGACACTATCCCTGATGAAGTACCTCAAGATGATGTAGTTAAGGTAAAGGAAAGAGAAAAAGAAATCGCAAAAGTTCTAAATACCAAGTTACTTAATCAAGCTATTTCTCTAACAAAGGAAATCACAAAGAACAGCTATAACGCTATCAAAGCTAGCAAGTTGCTAATTAACAAGGGTATGGACATGGATATTGATTCAGGCCTAAGAATGGAAATATATGCATGGGCACTATGTTTTGCACACGAAGATAGACAAAAACTTATGTCAGCATTTTTAAATAAAAGTAAAAAGAAGTAAAATTAGAACTAATGAATGAACAGCAATAATAGTCACTAATAAAAGATTCTAAATACAAAATAATAACTATTAATATTCATTTGTTTGTATAACCTTTGCACCATCACTGGGTTTACAGAGGTAAACCTCGTTATTTATATTTGAATCATTAAATCCTTTTTCAATCGCATTAATGATCTTATCTGAATTTTTGTGCGTTTTTAGTATTGCTACAATTGATGGACCTGCACCACTAATCGTGAAAGCTAATGCACCTGCATTAAGAGCATATTTTTTCACAACATCATACCCTGGAATCATTTTCTTTCTTACAGGCTCTACTATCGTATCTTCCATACCTCTAGAAATCATTTCTACATCCTTTAAAGCAAATCCCGCAACTATGGTGCTAGCATTAGCTATATTTTTAATAACATTTTCTAATGGCACATTTTGTGGAAGTATATTTCTTGCAGCTTCTGTCTTTTTTTTTGGTACTGGTATCTTTGGTATTCCTACTACAATATTGAGATCATTTGGTGGTTCAATTTTTATTAAATCAATTTTTGGAAAAGTTCTTACTATTACAAATCCCCCTAGCAATGAGCATGCAACATTGTCATAATGTTTGGTACCTGCAGAAGCGATCTCTCCTTCGGCCGCGTACTCCACCAACCTCTTCTTGTCAAGGTGTAGAGCAAATAATTTATTAAATGCATATGCCGCGGCAACTGAAGAAGCAGCACTACTACCAATTCCATAACCTGCTGGGACACATTTTCTAATCTCTATTTCTATATCATTTTGTATCGTAAAATCCTCCGCCATTTTTTTAACTACAATGCTAGAAGAATTATGTTCTATTTCTTTGGGAATTTTTGGTTCTGATTGTATAATTTTATTTATTGTAATTTTTTGATTCTTTGATGGTTTCTTTATCACTTTAACCTCATCTTCAAATAGGTTTAAGGCCAATCCAAAAGTATCAAATCCCGGACCAAGATTAGCTGTGGAAGAAGGTGCAGTAGCAATACAGAAACTTTCTGTCATGGTCAATATTGAATTTCTTCCCCTTGATTAAGTATTCTTGATAATGTTGCAGATAGATCTATAAATCCATTCATGGTTACATTTGAGACTGCAATCAATTCATTTCCCAGAGCATTTTCAGAAAGATTTCTAATAATATCCTTGCTAAGTAATGAAAACTCAAAATCATTTTCTTTATCTAATGCTTCTCTTAGAGCTGAATCAGAAGATGACCATTCTAAAATATTCTCTAAATCATTCAAAATTAAATCTTTTTTTGATAATACGTTAATCTGAGGTGTTCTTAATCTTAGATTAATTGATGCAGATAAAAGTGATAGCGATACAAAATTTATTGGTGAGGAAACCAAAACCCCATCCATCAAAAATACTGTTGCCTTATTTTCTGAATTAATATTAGCAAC
>DASVGC010000099.1:0-6429 GCA_036379735.1 Nitrososphaeraceae archaeon | reverse complement strand
TTTGCTAGATGTCGTCTTGACGGTAACAAGATTGCAAAATGATATAGCCCTGCTTTTCGAATTATTGACTGTTCTCCTTCTTCGATCACTTTGTTTCCTTTATCTATTCTACTTAGGTGTAAAAGATAATTTTTATTGTTACTGCCAATCGCTGAAAGGAATGCACTTTCGTCTGAACTTTTTCCTATTAACTGAAATCCAAGTATATCGCGATAAAAGGTCAGAGACCTTTCGACACTGTAAACATTGAGTTTTACATTGGCTACAGACATGCCAGGACTAATCTCAAACGATTTGGTAAATTTCAATTTTGACTAGACTTTATACTCTCACAACAACATCAAATCAAGATCTCTCATCAGTTCATTACCGCTCGTACTTGAGTAAGATAAGTGAACCAGGACTCCAAAGCGTAGTTGTTGGAGTTATCGGACCATCTTTCATGGCTTGTACCGGTCCCCTTGTGTCAGTGATTACGTAGATGCTACTCCCATCAGGACCAAAAGCAATATCACGATAGCGATTTTCTGAGCGGAAAAGTTCGATTGGCTCACCAGTAACTGATTTTCCATCTTCGCTTAGGGATATCTGGAAAATTCTTCCAGCCTTAAGAGTGGTCATTAATAACGTATTTTCCCATCCTGGAATGGCGTCAGAAGTGTATAGGCGTAAACTAGAAGGAGCTACCGTAGGGTAACACACAGAAGCCATCTCTCCGCAAGTGTGATTCAAAAAGTTGTAATTTGCGTCGACGGTGTAAAATGTTTGGACTGGATCTACTAGGTTTTCAACATTAAACTCACTCTCATTTTTTACGATGACACCAGACGGAGCGGGTGCTATATCATTAAAAGTTAAACTTTCACAGTTCTCTGCGGCAGACCAGTTATAAAATTGATATGCTTTGTTGTCCTTATAACCGGAAACGTATGGCCATCCATAATTTCCACCAGGCTCAAGTCGATTGACCTCGTCATCTGAATTGTCACCGTGTTCTGCTACATAAATATCTCCGTTGGAACCGACGGCCAACCCTTGAGCGTTTCTATGGCCATAGGTATACACATGACTTTTAACACCTTCGATTTCGGGATTATCATCTGGAATGGAGCCGTCGGGGTTCATTCGTAAAACTTTCCCTTCATACGCGGTCCAATTCTTAGATGATACCTCACCAGCGGTTGGGAGTTGCTGTGCCCTGTTATTTGAGCAGAATAACGCAAGTTGGTTCTTTCCCTGATCACCTATTGTGTAGTAAAGTTTCCCATCGGGACCAAATGTCATTCGGCCAGAATTATGATCGCCGCTTCCTGCAAGACCGCTAATCAAGTCCATGGGTTCACTAATCTTGTCGGCGTTCTGTTCGTAAGTAAACCGTGTAATTTTAGTTTTCAGCTCTGGTGTCCCTTGACTGGAGTTTCCTACATAGGTATAGGCTACATAAATATATTGAGTGTTATTAAAATCAGGATCAAAAGCCATCCCTAATACACCATCTTGACCTTTAGATTGGTTCGCGTTAGGAATAGGCATAGCGCTTAGTATTGTCCCGTTATTTGGATCTACCCGCACGATATCCTTTCCTATCCTTTCTGTAATCCAAAGAGCATTGTCCGGACCATACAGCAGATTTAATGGAGCGCTAAGATTTCTTGCTATAACTTTTACCGAAAACCCTTGCTCCTGAAGGAGTTTTTCTCGAGCCTCACGCTGAGCGGGAGTTAAAGTTTCGTTACTTACCTGAGGAAATGGATCTTCAGGTTGGCCGAATACTGGCTGGACCAAGGTAGTTCCAGAACCACTAAAATAAATTGGTGAAGACGCAAATATTAAAGCAAATACAGTGAATATTAACAATACATTTCCGATAGTCATTCTACCCTTTCTGTTAATTGATGGTGGTAGCATATCATACACTAGGCAACATACTATAAATAAAAAAGAAAAACCTGAGAAATTCCATTAAATCAAGAGACCAAAATTACATTACTCCACTGGCTATTGCATACCGGAATCTATGTTTCCCAAGGAGCGAATCAATGTCCGTTACTTTGTTAGATTTTCCAGCGGATTTGACAAATTCTCTAGAGGGTTTGAAAGATTTGCCAGGGGGTTCTTTTCCATTTTTAATACCGGGTTTTCCAAATTTCTTATCGAATTATTCTGCGCAAATCCAGTTGTGTCAGTCCTATTATCACTTGTATTCTGTGCTGAGATTGGTATTAGGTTTAGAACAAAACTAAGAAGCAGAATTCCAGCAATTGTCATTAATAGATTTTTCAATAAAAACATAAGACCTTTATCTTATAATAGGATTGTATAGATTTCACAGAAAATCTGTTGGGTTATTTCTGCTTTTATCGTTCTGCCCGGCCCAAGCTTGTTTAATTCATTTTCACAAATCATCTTGACATAATATCTATGACAGAAAATTTCCTCTTTTTCGAAACATAGTAAAGTTATATTTTTGTTCATACTATCAATCGCTAACTGCTTGCATAATTCTAATTTTTTCTTATCACTGCGCGGCCAATTTATTAATTAACTCTTGTTTTATAACACTGAGTATAACTTGAATTTAATTCACACTGAAATATTTTAGTAGATGTCTTTCGATAGTTTAACGATGGAGCCATTCATCCGTTCTCTAAGAGAAGCCGATCTAGCAGAAGCAAATAGGATATTTAGATTATCTTTTGGCACATTTCTTGGTTTGGCCGACCCTATGAGTTTCTACGGCGATACGGATTATATTCATACGCGGTTCCGAGCAGATCCTTCATTATCTTTTGCTGCGGAAGTAGATGGAAGTTTAGTGGGGTCAAATTTTATAGCAAACTGGGGCAGTGTGGGAATATTTGGTCCCCTTACTGTTCATCCTGATTATTGGGATAAGGGCATTGCAAGACTTTTATTGGATAAGACAATGGAGATGTTTAAAGAATTAATGACAAAACACGTTGGTCTATTCACCTTCTCCCAAAGTCCTAAACACGTCCACCTTTATCAAAAGTATGATTTTTGGCCTAGATATCTAACTGCAGTAATGTCAAAAACTATCAAGCCTATTCAGACAAACAAGGAATCTAAAGAAAATATAGATTGGGCGAAATATTCTGATATACAAAAAGATGAAATTTCATCGGTTCTTGACAACTGTTATTCTTTAACAGACTCGATTTATAATGGTCTTAATCTCAAGATTGAAATTGAGTCCGTCGCAAATCAGAAACTTGGAGACACAATTATCTTGATGGATAATAAAACTGATATATTGTCAGGTTTGGCTATCTGCCATTGTGGACCACATACCGAAGCTGGGAGCAATACATGCTATATTAAATTTGGTTCGGTGAAACCAAACGAGGATAAGTCAGAAGCTACTAATTTTGAGAACCTTCTTGACTACTGCGAATATTATGCTGCATCTCGGGGTCTATCTAAACTTACTGCGGGAGTAAACATCGGTAATTTGGCTGCCTATAGAACTATGATTTCAAAGGGCTTTAGGACTGAATCTCAGGGCGTTTTAATGACTAAAAATAATGAACCAGGTTACCATGTTCAGGACATCTATGCAATTGATGATTGGAGATAGTTAATATTTTATTGTGATTTATTCAAGGCCAAATCTTTAATTATAGAATTTGATAATGCAGAAGTCTTGTTTAAATCTGTGAACAACACAGTAGCAGTAATTGTTTTAGGGGAAGTAGCGGATAGACTGGTAACGAATTGCTGAAATCCAGTTTTATCTGCCTTAAATCCATTGGGAATTGAAGTTGTTTTAATTAAGGTTCCGTTATCTGTAGATATTTGCATTATTCCATTAATTTGCCTACCAACCGTGTCAGAGTCAGAAACAGAATAAGTAGTAGTGAACTTTACCTGATGGGCGTTTTTCTCCGGCAATACTAAGTATTGCGCGTCACTGAATTTGATCTCAATCTCCTCACCATGATTTGCGAATAACTCCTGTTGAGGGACTTGAGCAAGAAATATACCAACCAGCATAACTAATCCGACATTCCAAGATGAGATTTTTTGTGCCAATTGTTATTATCTACTAAGACGTTGATAATATGTCAAGGCAATGGAATAGGGGCGAAATGTAATACGTCAAGGCAATGGGATAGGGGCAAAAGATCCTAGTATAAATCCGTCTACTGAATCGATTTTTCCAATCCAGTATGTTCCCTCTGCGGGAAAAAATGTTCCGCCGACATAAAATTTGGCGCCTTTTAAGTAAATATACTCAAAATCATGCCCTTTTTCAAGTTCTTCTAGCGGAGGCGGTTGTTTTAATTCTTCAAATATTAATTCCAAATCTTTCTTTATTGCTGTATCAATTTCTTCTGACGTACTTCTGACTGTTTCTTTTAGCTTTTCAGCTATTCCTTCATAGTACGGTTTCATTCCTATCATTGTTCCGGTAATTATAATTCCATTCATGTTAAGAGTTGTAGTAATTTGTGCTACATCGCTTGGGTTTATTAAATTGGCAAACATCTGCAGCAGATTTATACGACGATCAAATTTAGTCTTGATATAGTCGTTTGACATAACAAAATCAAGCTAATTCTAGGTTATATGTTTTAAAAAAGCACTACTATCATCGAAAAGTGGTTGTTCTATATGCAAGTAAGGCAACTAGGTGCTTGAGAATAGCTTACGGACGCAGATTTGTCAAAATTAAAAGCGCAAGAAATAACAAGGACTGATAGTCATCTGTGATCTTTCAGTGACCTTTTCGGCGTGTTTTCCAACATTGAATACTGCCTTTAGCGACTTTCAATATTGCTGTTTATTACTCATTTACATACCGATACGTACTAGATGCAAAACTATTTTACGGAAGATGATTTTAAAGATTGTAATGGTGCAAAACAACAATAAAATTATCAAGTTTCATGGTACTGAAGCAAAGAACATCATTATTCGCTACGCTACAAGAGTTCATAACATGCCGAATGGTTTTTTGATAGAAGAATTTGACGCATCAAAGGATCCACAAATCTGTGAAACTTTGAATGTGCAAGTGGTGGCCGATTTTGTTACTATTACATTTTATAAACAGGAGAAGGAGAATTCCATCTTACGTAGGGAAATGATACCTTCGCACGCAATAGAACGGATTTGGATTAACGACATCTAAATTAAAATTGGATATTATATTCGGGTAAATAAGCCGACCAAATATTACAAAAAAAGATATTGTTGCTTGGAAAGCGATACGTGACCCAGAAGGTCAGGCAATTTCTTTATCAAGTGCTTTAAGTCTCAATATGTTATCGAAATCACAATACGACATTTTTATGGATATTTGTTTTTTCTGTCCAGTACCGATTATAAGTTTGTAGATGTTATTAATTTGGCGTGACATTCAGCACAAATCATCATATTAGCCACATCGAAAAGTGAATTAGTTCTTTGTTTGCAACACTCACATCTTGCCTCATTAATCACGTTACAATAAGCACAATATACCTTAAATTGGTATAAGAATCGGTTTCATCGGCACCAAACTATCCTGAAAAAAATTATATATCGACTCTCATCAGGTAGGTTGAAATGTCCAAAGCGAAAAAGATCATATCAAGAATTCCGCTTACAGATTCATTGAATAGAAAGTTTTGTATTATATCTTATGATGATGGTTCCAAAGAGACCGTAATGGAAGTCAGTCCCGGTTCGAAATAAATCAGCTAAATTACATACACCGGTGAGAATTAGAAACATGGTTGGGGACTCTTTTTCTCACCAGCGTTATATGGTGATTTCGTTAAGGTTACTGATCATATGATCAACAAACTATAATAGGAATTTCCGAAAAAAATCGCTATTGGGTCAGTTTGTAACATTTACAGAACAAAATAGAATCTGTTACTTGATTTAAATAATATCTCACAGATTCAATATCAAATGCAAGTTGGAATAGACAGTTTCGCGGCCTGGGATGACAGTGGCTCATCATTAAGTCCCTCGGAGCGTCTTAGAAAATTAGTTGAACAAATTGAATATGCCGATAAAATCGGTTTGGATTTGTTTGGAATAGGGGAGCATCATCGTAAAGAATTCCTGGATTCAGCTCCCACAGTCATCCTTGCAGCAGCTGCAGCGAGAACAAGCAGAATACGTCTGACTAGTGCTGTAACTGTATTGAGTGCTTATGATCCCGTGCGGCTGTTTCAAGAATTCGCTACGTTAGATCTTTTGTCGCAAGGCCGAGCAGAGATGGTTGTAGGCCGTGGTTCATTTGTTGA
The DNA here is from genome assembly GCA_036379735.1 of Nitrososphaeraceae archaeon. Taxonomy (GTDB): domain Archaea; phylum Thermoproteota; class Nitrososphaeria; order Nitrososphaerales; family Nitrososphaeraceae; genus TA-21. The sequence goes on along the minus strand of DASVGC010000099.1, from coordinate 166 downwards.
AGCGTTTCCCCTATTTGGATTAGAATTGGATGATTATGACTCTCTTTTTACAGAAAAGTTAGATTTGTTATTAAAAATTCGTGATAAGGAACATGTTCACTGGTCTGGAAATTACAGACCAGCCCTAAGTGGACAGGGAATTTATCCTAGGCCCATACAGCAACCT
>DASVGC010000098.1:0-2801 GCA_036379735.1 Nitrososphaeraceae archaeon | reverse complement strand
TTTTGATATCAGCTCCGAAGTTTGTGAATAGCATTTAATTAATTTTTAGGTTAGAATATCTTACGTTAGTAATAACAAAAGGAAATGATACTAATAATTGGGATTAAATTGCCAGGTCGGAAGCGATTGGTAGGGCGAATTCGCATTTTCAGATTGATTGGATTTAGAAACTCTAAGGTCTTTATGAAGGAAACTTTACTTTATGACAATATAGGAGGGGAAATTAAATAATTTTCGGTTTATTTGATACAAACTATTGATAAAATTATTCGGATTTTTGGATGCTATGTCTTTATTGTAATGCATTTATTTTTATAGCTTGTTTGTCATCTAAGTCTTGATGAGCGATATAGAAGATGTTAGAAACAAATTCAATAAACTTGATGATACGTTAAAACGCGTCTATTCAAAGGTAGATCCGCTTTTAGTAGTTTCTTTGATATTCGACAGAAATGCAAACAAGAAAAACATCTACACATTAGAAGTTATACTTAAACCAGGGCAGGATACTGTAGCCATACGTGAGGATGTCATCAATAAGACTGGCATGGCTCCTAGCTTTTATCTAAGGGGCACAAAGATGATAGTTAGTCATACACTCGACTTGGATTTCTTGAAATGGATGAACGACCAAGATGGGATAGAGAGTATTAAGGGTAGTAAATTTAGTGCTGGTGGATCCAGTGACTTTTAGAATATTTTTAAATATTGTTTGACTTACGTTTGCGGTTTATCAATATGACTCAATCATGTATAATACTGCCTTCAGCTATAGCTAGCCTTGCACAAAATCCCATTACGCCACCAAATAATATATGTAGCGATAGTGAACCCCAAAAAATGGTGTCTGAAAGTTCTATCAGGTTTTTTGCCATTAAATATTGTGAAGAAGAAGGATCTGATTCTACAAGCAACTTTTGTAAAGTTGGCTCCATAATTAAGTAGTTTAATGGCAAAAACAGAACTGCCCAGACTATTATTCCTGCCAAGATACCAGTCCCTACTGCTTTTAATACAGAATTGATATACAATATTTTTATATTCTTTGTTATGGCACTGTAGATAATTCCTATAATAACGGCAGTTATCATATACAAGAGAAATCCAATATACAATGCGTAAGATGAGTCTATTCCAAATGCTAATCCAACCATTTGAAATAACGCACCCGGCTCATCTCCAATTTCATGACCCAAGGCCAAGAATAATCCAAAAATTGCCCAGGCCGCAGTCAAACCTGCTATTATGCCTGGAGGTCTTTTTATGGTAATCCCAGTTGATGATTCCATACTATATTTTCATCAGAATAATATTTAGGGTTGTTGTTTATAGTTTAAGACTATCCAAAAGGAACACCAAACCAATGCATATCAGGTTATTATTTGCTTGGTGATTGATGTTAAACAGTCCAAATGATTTATAGCTCCCATGATCTTTCAATATGATATGAAAGAAGTCAAAGTGAAATTAAGGCATCCCAAACCAGATGATATTAACGGTATAATAGAACTACCAGCCCAATTAGACAGATCTTTACCGCCAAACAGGGACGAAACTAAAAATTCCAGATAGCTATCTAATAGAAATAGTATAATGAATTTTATATTATATGGATACGAATATGGGAACTAGAGATGACAGTTAATTCCTGTATTCATTGGGCATGCAATAAGGCAGATAATACATGTGTAGGATGTGGTGCTATTATTTGCCCTGTATGCCTAAAAGAACCAGTAAATTGTAGATGCGAAAATAAAGATACATGTTGCACATCATGATATACAGTCGAACAATTTATCATCTATTGCAATCAGACAGCAAACTGCTATTAACATGTTTAAAGTTAAACACTGACGTTGGCAAAAGATCTTAGAATTACCATCATTCTCGGGTTCCTACTAGCAGGGGTTGGACATATTTATTTAGGTTTTATAAAACGTGGAATAATCATTCTCATTATTGGAATAGCCTTTGGATATATCGTTTCTTCGCTTGTCCCATTTCCTTTGAGTTGGTTGATTATTGGCCCTTATTGGATCTGGCAGTTAGTAGACGTATATAACATCTATAAAAAGCAGAGATTTGGAGAAACTCAAAACTATGATTTTAAAAAATGATCTTTATTACAACGGACTTGTGTTACAATTCTTAAAGAACGTTATTCTCAATACGACATAGATTACTTGAGTTTTAAGCTTTTACCCTTCGTAAGTTCGTTTATAAGGAACAGAACTTTGAATCATTTTTTTTGATATAATTTTTAGATTTCTTTAACATCATCTTTATCAAGTTCTTCGCGAAGTGCGGGTGCAACCTGCTTACCTATTAGTTCAGTCGCTCGCATTAACTTCTCATGTGGTAATGAACCGGGATTCATCATAAAAGTTATCCTGGAGATACCGCCCAGTGCTTTACTATGTCTAATGATTTTCCGAACGACTTCTTCAGGATCACCAATTAGCAGTGCACCTTCGGGGCCTAATTGGTCTTCAAAATGGTCACGAGTCATTCTAGGCCATCCACGTTCCTTTCCTATCTCTGTCATTGTTCGTGCATATCCTGGGAAAAAGTCATCTGCTGCCTGTTTAGTAGTTTCAGCGACATATCCTAATGAATGCACGCCTACTTTTAGTTGATTTTCTGAATAGCCTGCTTCCCGACCTGCCTCCCAGTAGAGATCCACTAGCGGTTTAAATCTATGTGTTTCTCCACCAATGATTGCAACCATTAATGGAAGACCAAGCTGACCTGCACGAACAAATGATTCGGGTGTTCCTCCAACGCCTATCCAGACCGGTAAA
>DASVGC010000097.1:0-2735 GCA_036379735.1 Nitrososphaeraceae archaeon | reverse complement strand
TGACTACAATATTATAGCATTTAGCAGATCTGACTGACTCTACATTTGAATATCCACTTCTAAGAATGAGATCCTTTTTTATTGTCTCGCCTTCAGGATCCCCTACTTGTTCTTTGTTTTCTATAGTGACAACAACGAGATATTTTGTCATGTTAATTTTCTAGATTATTGGTTGAGACATTGGAATAAATTTCTTATTATGATATTATGGTATTTAACAAACTTTTAATTATGCGACAAAAAAAATTTAACTTTGCCAGCGGTCATGTAGCTCAGCCTGGTTAGAGCGAAGGTTTTGTAAACCTTAGGCCGTGGGTCCAAATCCCACCATGACCTTTTTCTACTGAAAATTTGCTTTCAATAGTCTCTAAATTTGAATTTATGAGTAATTTATGTATCCAATAGTGGTAACAATCGTGAAATTTTCCATTTTTGTACTAATTAATTGTAGGATAGTTTATATCCATAAGGATAGTAAATAATATTAAAGATAGTGTAATAGAATTAGACAAGTTTGACATATTTGGAAAAAAATCATATATATAAGGACATATAATTACCTCTAATGGACAAAAAAAAGGTGAAAGAAAAAACTAACGATGCCTATGAGATAGTCTATGTAGCAACACATCCAACTAGATCAAATCTCTTGATTCAACTTGAATCTCAAAAGTTGTACGCAAGCAAATTAGAAGACAAAATAAACGTAGACAGGAAGATTATTTCGTTTCACTTGTCTAAATTAGAAAAAGCCGGACTAGTTGCCAGCGAGTATGGGTTAATGACATCTTCAAAGACAAGACCCATGGCGGTAAGATATTATTCACTAACAACTGAAGGCGAAAAAATGGTAAAAAAACTTAAAGCAATACTATCTGACTAGGCTTAAACATCAAAGAGCAAAGCAGCCATATTTTATTGTGAATTTTGGTATGAATAATCCACCGGCACTTTACAGATGTCACAGTTGTCAGTGAATTTGATTATAATATGACACCAAAACATTTTTCTTAGAGGATCATGGTCATTTTCATTGATTAAATACTAATGGCTAATGAGGAAATCAAAGTAAATGAAAATGTGTATAAAGTTACAATAAATGATCAAACTAGGATGTATGCTATGAAGCTAAATAGGCTGTATCAACAAGGATTTAACGACGTTGATAGTTTTGATGAAATAAGTTCTGAGATATCTAATACGATAAATAATCTCTTAAAGCTTGGCCTATCCCCTGAAGTGCGAGAAGAAGACATGGACGGAGCAGTAAAGCAATTATTACACATGTTTGACAAATCCAAAAAATAAGTGAATTCTTAATTTGAGCTTTTTTCTTGTAACCACAGAGCTATAGATCTTAGTTACATTTGATGTTATAAACAGAATAAGTGATAGGCTTTAGAGAAAACAATGTCCTTTAAAGACAAGTGGACCAAAACCCAACCAGATAACGTGGCGGTAAAAATATTGGAAAGTATAAAGTCGCAACCACCTCTAAAGCCAAGAATCGAGGAAGCTCAAAAGAAATTAGAAATGCAAATATCAAAACTAGATGGGATTTCTACCAAGATTGTAGAAAAGGATCAGGTTATTTTTAAAAGAATTGTTCACTCAATACAAAATCACGATGCCCAATACGCAAAGTTGCTTTCAAATGAACTCTCTCAAATTCGTAAGATGAGTAAAATGGTCGATTCTGCTAAACTTGCATTGGAACAGATTCAATTAAGACTAAACACTATTACTGAATTAGGAGATGTTGTAGTTACGCTAACTCCAGCAATGTCTGTTATAAAGAACATACAAGGAGGCTTGTCGTCAATGGTTCCAGAAGCAGACCAGTCACTTTCACAAATATCTGATCTTATGGGTGGAATATTGTCTGATTCAGCACAAATACCAAAGCACGAAGTAGATAGCGGAAGAACATTGAATGAAGAATCAACAAGCATTATCGAAGAAGCTACTACTTTGGTAGAACAAAGTATGAAAGAGAAATTCCCTGACTTGTCATCAATCAGAATTGATGAAAAAAGTACAGAAGCGTCAACTTACTAATCCCTATTTTTTATTACCTGGTTTTGCTATTATTCTGATATCTTTTTTTATTCTACTTATTGTGGGGTAGCTATAGCCTTTATTCCTGTAGCCCTTTATCATTGATTTCCAGTTTGCGAGTCGCCATCTGGCTTGCTCTTTGGTTAACATGTTTGTTTCTTTTTTAACAAAACTTTTTCTTCCAACATTCAAGTAACCCCCCTCTTGAGCTTTTTGTCTATTATACGCAAATTTTAGTCCAGAAACGATTGATTCTGAATGCAAAAGTGAGAAATAATATTTTATATCTCTGAATTGACGTTCCGATACTGTCAATTTCAATTTCAACTCCCTTTCTATCATTGTTGTCTTAATTGGGAGTCATATTAGATAAATATTGCTAAATTCGAATTATGAAACATGTATAGTCGTAGATCTATCTTGTTCTTGTTTCCAATCTTAACACAGATCAACATTTCATAATTCGAATTATGAAACATCAGTATAATGGTAAAAATTGCAGTTAAAGGAGTATCTGGAGATTATAGTAACAAATATGGTATCAGTCATGTTGTAATATTTTCTACTCAGATTGTGACCTATTACGCAAAAATAAGTTATTTGCAATTGGTGTGTTAAATGATATTGTGTTTTTTCCCAATTGCTTCTATCTGATCTAGAGAATAGTCCAGTTGTGC
>DASVGC010000096.1:0-2056 GCA_036379735.1 Nitrososphaeraceae archaeon | reverse complement strand
CTTTGCAAAAATATAAAGTCACTTTCCGAGCAGGCTGGGACACCCAGGGTCTGCCAGTAGAGTTACAAGCAGAGAAAAATTTAGGACTAACTGGGAGTAAGGCCGATAACATCAAGAAAGTTGGCATTACAAAGATAGTTGAAGCTTGCAAAGATCTAATTAAGACTAATTCAGAAAAGTGGATAAAAGTTGATGCTCTCCTTGGGATGTCATTTGATTATAAAAAAGCATATTGGACTTTTGAGGATAATTATATCGAAAGGGAATGGCAGGTATTAAAGAAAGCTTGGGAACTGGGAATTCTTAAGGAATGGTTTAGAGTAGTTGCATACTGTCCTTCCTGTCAAACATCTTTGAGCAACGCAGAGGTAAATCAGGGGTATAAGATTCTGGAGGATCCATCTTTTTATTATAAGATGAGTTTAAGGGAAGAGAACACTTTCCTGATTGTATGGACGACCATGCCATTTACACTAGTAACTGATGAATTGATAGGCGTTAATCCTGAAGCGGAGTATGCATATATTTCAATTAAAAATGAAAGATGGATTGTCGGATATGAAAGGCTAAATGATTTAATGACAGAACTCAAAATTCAAGATTTTACTGTTGAGAGGATTATTAAGGGTGCAGAGTTGGATGGAAAAAAGTACATTCACCCACTCTTAGCAATGATACCCGGACTTAAGGAACTTAGTGATGACAATAAAATACATTTTGTCGTTGCTGAAAACTACGTTGATGCAAGTACCGGTAGTGGGATAGTTCATTTGTCACCGGCAAACGGTCAGGAGGATTTTGACATAGCTGCCAAGAGGAATGTTCCGATTTTTGTTCCTATTAATGATAAAGTAGAATTTACAGAGAAGGCAGGTATTTTTAGTGGAAAATTTGTACGCGACACCGATACTTTGGTTGTTGAAAAGATGAGGGAAGCAGGTGCATATGTCAAGTTGGGACGAATTAAACATCAATATCCAACCTGCTGGCGTTCAAACCACAAGGTTGTATGGCTTGCAAGGCGTGAATATTTTTACATGATCGATAAACTTGAAAATAAACCTATGAACGCAGTCTCAAGTGTAAATTTCTTTTTTGAATCTCCAAAGAATCGATTTGTTGAAATAATAAAGGAACAGGTGCCCTGGTGCATATCGCGTGAAAGAGTATGGGGAACTCCTCTTCCCATATGGAGTTGTGCGAAATGCGGTATGAAAGAACATCTCTTTTCCAGAAATGAAATTATTAAGAGAGCCTCAAAGTTACCAGACGGAGAACATTTTGAATTGCATCGACCTTGGATTGATAATGTCCTAATCAATTGTTTAAAATGTAATATCCCAATGAATCGTGAACCCTTTGTTCTTGACACATGGCACAACAGTGGTGCTTCACCTTTTGCGGGATTCTCAGATGAAGAGTACAGGAATCTGATCCCTGCAGAATTTCTAACCGAAGGGATAGATCAGACTAGGGGATGGGCATACACTCTGTTGATGGAAAATGTAATAATGCAAAACAAGGGACAATCACCTTTTGAATCGTTTCTATTTCAGGGGCATATATTGGATGAAAAGGGAAATAAAATGAGCAAGAGTTTGGGCAATGTGTTGGATGCCAATAAACTCTTGATTGATAATTCAGTTGACGCGATTAGATTTTATTTCATGTGGAAGTCATCTCCTATTGAATCTTTAAGCTTTAGTCTTACTGAAATGGGATCCCGTCCATATCAGGTACTTAGCACTCTATATTACCTGCATGTATACTTGGTTCAAAACAGTACATATGATAGGTTTGATACCAAAAACATCAATCTAGACACCGTCACTAAAAGTAAATACTTTACCTTGATTGAAGTTTGGATTCTATCTAAATTACAATCGTTGATTGATAAGGTAACCTTATCATTGGATTCATGTAGGTTTAATGAAGGCGCATAGGATTTGGAAGAATTTATCATTAATAGTCTAAGCCAAACATACGTTCCTTTGAGTAGAGATGATTTATGGGATGACAGTGTGGAGACATTAGAGAGAAGGAATGTGATATATGC
>DASVGC010000095.1:0-12043 GCA_036379735.1 Nitrososphaeraceae archaeon | reverse complement strand
TGGCGTGATCGGCTGAGCTGTATTGATATAAGTTACAAATCGTTCCTCATTTGCAAGTACTACCTTTTCAACAATTGTAGGAAGTTCATTTTTTGCAGATTGCGTTATCGAATCATATTGTAATTTGCCAAGAACACTGATTATCTTGTTTCTTCCCTCTTTCCCAATATAGACTCTTTCACCAATATCAAAATTAGCGTTTTGTATTCCTAGTAACTCCAATAATGTCAAACGGCTCTCGCCTATTGCCTGAATAATTATCCCTTCTCTACCCCTTATCGTGAGGGATTTTCCTCTAAGTGTGAAATCTAATACATAGGCATATTCTTCAAACTTATGGCTATGAAGGTTATAGTCATGACCCGTATGTCTATTATGAAAGTTGCTATGATTAGTAGAATCCAATTACTTGCAATAATATACTGCGTACTTTTTAAGTTTCATGCACTGCTGTAATTTTTTGCAAAATGCTTTCTGAAGTGGATGTTAAAATCAATTTTTTCCAGCCAAATGTAAAGGCCCTAATTTCCTCTAACGTAGAGGGTAATATATTCACAATTTCGACTGACTCTTCTTCGGTAAGACCGCATTGGCTTACAAGTTCACTTACAAGTTTTTGTGACTGTTTTCTACTTATTTTTGAAAACTTGTTTACATAATCATAAGTCCATCTCTGGATCTGATCCATTTCGTCGACTTTCTTGGCTTCTAGTATCTCCTTCACATCCGGGAGCGCAATCATTTCTTTTTTTGTTATTTTTGTCAATACCCAAAACCTTCTATTTTATGGGACGTATATGATTAAACTTGGTTTGCAAGTACTTTTGTTTGTCGCCGACAAGAATTCCAACCTTGACAGTTCTTCTACCAATGTCTTTAATTAGTCCCACTCTGCCCTGAAATCTTCTATGTGGGGTTGTCTTATGTTCTCGAGGATCTATTATTACCACTACCTTATCGCCTATTGAATAATTAATTAGTAAATGTGAAAGTCCCCTTGACATATTACCCTTCGTTAAAACATGCCTGGATTTCCTTCTAATTCCGTGAGATTTTGGCATGCTGGATTATCATATTTCTCCTTAATTTAATATTATCTGGTGATATTACCCTTATTCATCTATAATTAATGAATTTGTACGTTTTCCTTACTTGGCCATCATTTAAACTACTATTTCTGTGGATCTCCAATACCCTGGTCATTTAATGTAAACAGTATTTCTCTTTCTGAATGATAAGGACTGTCAACCATTCTTGCGATTCTATTCTTACCAGATTTCTTCAAGTAGAGTCGATAGGTGCTAGTGTGTGCCATCACATTTCCTCCTGTGGCCTTGTTAGGATCCCCAAATATCGCATCGGGTGATGACTGGATCTGATTAGTCAGTACCACTGCAATCTTACATGTTTCAGCAATTCTTAGGAGTATGTGCAATAATCTGTTAATTCGTTGTTGCCTTTCAGACAAGAAAGATCTACCAAGAAATTCTGCTCTATAGTGAGACACAATCGAATCAACTATCATGAGTTTGATGTTATGTAAATTGATAACATTCGGAGATTCCTGAACAATAACTTCTTGATGAGAACTGTTGTATGCTTTTGCAACAATGACATTTTCAAGGGCAGTATTGGAATCAATGTTCCTTGCGGAAGCTATGGATGCGATTCTTTCTGGTCTAAATGTATTTTCTGTGTCAACGTATAGAGCCCGGCACAAATTACCCTCTGTGTCATTTTGTTGAACTGTGACACAAAGAGTATGACAAATTTGGGTCTTCCCTGTTCCAAATTCACCGTATAATTCAGTAATTGCTCTTGTTTCTACTCCTCCGCCAAGAAGATCATCTAGATTCTTAGAACCCGTAGGAATACGAGATTCAGATTTTCTCTTTTCGTAAATTTGATTTGCGGTAATAAAGGGCTTGTCAAATACGCCAATATCTTCTAACGTTTCTCTTGCCTTATTGCACAATGTTATGCACTTTTCTATTGCAATTCCAGTAGCTTCTGCAATATCCATTGGACCACGAATGACCAGGTCCTTGATTGACCTAAAACCCGCCTCCTTCAAAGAGGTTTTAGTTGCAGGACCAATGTCCTTTAGTGTGTCAATGTCAGTTGCACCTTCGCTACTGTTGTCGGACATTTTGTGAATATCAATTAGTATCTATTACCTTCGTTTGAAAAACCTTGTTATTCCTATACATGATCTGAGTGAATGAATATGTATTTTTTTATGGTTCGGAAAGAATCGTCTCTGCCAAATGAACAGTTCCTCTGATTGTGTGTTCTTTAGATTCAATCGGGAAAATATCTATTGATTTTAATTCTCTTGTGGTATTAGGACCAATGCTTATCACTGCTTTTATGTTTTTAACGTGCCGCTTAAAATCAGGGAGAATTTCTTGCAATATAGAAAATAAATAACGAACTGCTGAAGGACTGGTAAAAATTAAAACATGTACTTTATTCATTTCGAGTTGCTTTGAAAATTCTACGACTGTCTGATTTGGCGTTTCTCCTTGGGGATAATAGATGTAAAATTCATCCAGAATTATTGACATCGAATCTAACTTATCCTTAAGGTATGAGTTTGATGCGCCGCTCCTTGGTACCATTATTCGAGTTCCGGGTTTGAGTTCCAATTTTTTTATTAAATTCACGATACCAAAAGTGGAATATTCACTTGGCTGGTACTTTACCAATACGTTATTTGATTCAAGTTTTTTTCTTGTTGACGGACCTATTGCAATAACTTCACATTTTGCTAGTTGTTCGTCTAGCAAACGAGTTATGTTATTATCTCTCGCCAATTTGAAGAATACATCCACAGAATTTGGACTCAAGAAGATGAAATAGTCATATCTAGTGGAACTGAATTGAGAGAATTTTCTAAGAAATTGATGTGAATCAATTGGAATTAATTTCATTGTTGGTAAGGAGAGAGGTATTCCTCCCTCTTGTTTTACCAATCTAATGAATTCAGAATTGTTTGATTCACCACGTGTTATAGCAATAGTTTTGTTGATTAGACTTTTACCCAACAAGATAGTAAAATTTGCTTGTCATAAAAGCATTAGGATTACTGCTTTAGGATATTGATATGGTATAGATAATTTAGGCTAGTCTAATTATTTGGAACAAACCAGTTTATTTTATTCTGAATTCCTACTACTTTTCCGACAATTATTATCGTAGGCGATTGTATTTTTTTCTGCCTGACTCTTTTTTCAATATTGCCCAAATTACCAATTATTACTCTTTGTTTATTTGATGTGGCATTTTCAATGACCGCAATCTTTGCACTTTTGGTTAATCCAGATGCAATTAGCTTCCTGGTAATATCATTTAGTTGCTCTAACCCCATAAAAATCACAATGGTATCAGCTGCCTTTGTTATGGAATCCCAATTTACTGATGACTTTTTTTTCTCAATTGATTCATGACCTGTTAATATCACTACCGACGAGGAGTAATCTCTATGTGTTAGTGGAATACCAGAATATACTGCTGCACCGTTTAGAGAAGATATGCCAGGAACTATTTCGTACTTTATATTCTTAGATGAGAGAAATTCAGCTTCCTCGCCACCACGTCCGAAAATAAAGGGATCACCACCCTTCAATCTTAGTATTTTTTTTCCATCATTTGCGTACTTTACCATTAATTCATTTGTGATCATTTGATTCGTAGTAGGATCGCCTGACTCCCTTCCGACATAAACTTTTTCTGATTTAGAAGAAGCCATATTAAGAATCCCTCTGTTTACTAATCTATCGTAAAGTATTACATCACATTCTGATAGTAGTTTAGAAGCCTTTATTGTTAACAAGTTTCGGTCACCCGGACCTGCTCCACAGATATACACTTTACCTTTAGGTTTTACTTTTACTTTTGACTGTTCCACTTTTCTAATGCCTCCCTCCATTCATGCGCAAAATCCGCTGCTCCTCTTGATAGTAGGTCAATTGCTACATCTCTTCCCACATGGGATGCCCTTGATACCACATCCGATTTTTTCATATTTAATGATTGAGTGCCATCAGCAGAAAAAACTGTTGCATACATTACGATTTTGTTTGTTCTTAGATTGGGTAATGCAATGGCACCAACTGGAAATCTGCACCCTGCATTCAAGTAGTGTATAAGCGATCGTTCTGCATCGATAGCAAATCTTGATGGTTTATCTTCAATTTTTTGTAATTTTGAAAGTATGTTCTTGTTATCTTTGCGACACACGATTCCAATTGCTCCTTGTCCCGGGGCTGGAACGAAATCTCGGTAGTCAAATCGTTGAACTATGAAATTATTCAAGTGAAGTCTCTTTAAACCAGCTTCTGCCAAAACAAGGGCATCAAAAGGTCCTTCTATACACTTTCTTACTCGACTTTCTACATTACCTCTTATTGGAATCACTTTTACATTCGGATTCTTTCGTTTAATTTGAACAGCTCTTCTTAAACTGCTTGTACCTACATGTGAGTTTGGTTCTAGCAGTTCAATTCTTGATTTTGACTTTCCAATTAATACATCATTTGGCTTTTCTCGCTTTAACACTGATGCGACGATTAACTCATCGTCAATATCAGTTGGAATGTCCTTAATGCTATGCACTGCGAAATCTGCTTCCTCATTAAGGACCGCTCTATCTACTTCTTTCTCAAATACTCCCTTTTCGTTCACAGAAAAAAGTAACTTGTTTTTATTAATATCCCCACTTGATTTGATTTTTACAACATCACATTTTATTTTGGGATAAAATTTGTGTAGATTGTCAGTTACAATTTGAGTCTGAATCAAAGCCAATTTGCTTCCGCGCGTTGCGATTCTGTAATTATTCAAAATCTTTCACTTTTCTCAACGCCTTTGCAAATGAATCAATGGTTCTATCCATATCTTCATCATCATGGGAAAATGATATGAAACAAGTTTCAAATTGTGACGGGGGTATGAATATCCCGGATTTTAAGAGTTCGTCAAACAGTTTCTTATGTAAAATGTTCTTTGATTTTCTAACGTTAGAGGCGTCTTTTATCTTTTCATTGGTAAAATAAATCTGGAACATAGAGGAAATATTATTTACAGATGCCTCAAATTTTAGATCTTTTAAATGATCTCTGATCCCATTCGATAGATTATCGGTATAGCGGGAAAGTTTTGGATACAATTCATTTTTTACGCTACTTAATTTTTCTAATGTAGCGATGCCTGCACTTGTAGAGATTGGATTTCCTGCATAAGTACTCCCTTGAAACACAGTTCCTTTTGGAGATAACAATTCCATTATCTTCTTTTTCCCGACTATTGCAGAAAGAGGAAAGCCATTACCAATTGATTTTGCAAGAGTCATAATATCTGGTATCACTCCAAAATATTCAGAGGCTCCCCCCGGTGAAAGTCTAAAACCAGTTACAACTTCATCAAAAATTAAGACTATTTCTTCCCTTTCACAGATTCTTTTTAGTTTGCTGAGATAATCTTCTTCTGGAATTATTAAACCCATATTTGCCAGAACGGGTTCAACTATGACACAAGCAATATCATTGTTAGTCTTGACTAGATTTTCCAAGGCATCTATGTCGTTATATGGTAATAGCAGTGTTTGATTCATTGACTCTTCTAGATTTCCATTAGATGGATTAGTTGAGGCGCTTGAACCCGGACTTACCATTACATAATCATAAGCACCATGATAACATCCATCAAACTTTACGATCTTTTTTTTCTTTGTGAAAGCCCTAGCCAATCTAATAGAATGCATGGTTGATTCTGCTCCCGTGTTCATGAGTCTTACCATTTCCATATTGGGAATCATTTCAAGTATTAATTCAGCAAGCCTGATTTCGTTTTCAGTAGGTACTCCGAAAATATTTCCCTTTTCAAGCTGTTTCTTTACGGCGCTCAAAACCTCAAAATATGCATGCCCCAAAATGATAGAACCGTACCCTAGGCAATAGTCAATCAGCGTATCATGGTCTTCTGTAATAATCTTTGAACCTTTGCCATATGAAGCAAAGAAAGGATACGGTTCATAGAAACGAACCGGACTGTTAACACCACCTGGGATTATTTCTTTTGCTCTATCAAATAGAGAAGACGACAAACATGAATATCATAATTCTGAAACTGTTATAATTGTATCTTTAAACTCTGTTTAAAATCTCTGCAATTTTCTTGGTATGGTAGGAAATAATAATATCAGCTCCGGCTCTTTTGATAGAAGTTGTAAATTCCATTATTATTTCTTCTTCGTTTACCCATCCTTCAAGTGCTGCCGCTTTTACGATAGAATACTCACCAGAAACGCTGTATGCACATACTGGTAATAAGGTGTTTTGTCTTGTCTTGTAAATTAGATCAAGATATGGCAAGGCAGGTTTTATCATTATGATATCCGCACCTTCTTTAACATCCATCATTATTTCGTGGAGTGCTTCGTTTGTATTTTGGAATGGCATTTGGTATGATTTTCTGTCACCGAATTCAGGGGTAGAATGAGAAGCATCTCTGAATGGAGTATAAAGATTAGATGATAATTTAGCAGAATATCCGATAATGCCCACATTCTTGAAGCTATCATGGTCTAATGACTTTCTAATACTCTTTACCTGACCATCCATCATAGCTGAAGGTGCTACAAAATCAGTTCCAGCTTCTGCATGACTTAAAGCGATCCGATCCAGAATTTTCAAACTTTCATCGTTATCTGCAACATTATTTTTTATGATACCGCAGTGCCCATGAGAAGTATATTGACACAGGCATACATCAGTTATTGTTACAATTTTTTCGCCAAAACTATTCTTTATAGTTTTCACAGATTCTTGAACTATTCCATCTTTTCGATATGCGCTGGTTGCTCTGTCGTTTTTTAGTTTTGGAATTCCAAAAATTAAAAAAGTCTTTACTCCTAGATCATACAACTCTTGAACATTTTTGACCAGATTTTTCTGAGGAATTCTGAAGATTCCTGGCATCAACTCAATCTCTTTGGGTTCACTGATCCCTTCTTGAACAAAAACAGGATATACGAGATCTTTTACAGATAATCTTGTTTCCTGTAGAAGGTCTCTTATGGCAGGAGTACGTCTTAACCTTCTTAGTCGAACTTGTGGAAATCCATTGAACTCAAAATCTTCATTTTGGTTCATAGTTAAAAATCCTTGATACTATATTCAATACATCTTCATTCTTCTCTGTATTGCCAATTTCCTTTCTGAAATTATTCATTGGTGTGGATAGTATGCCTTCTACTATTGCAAAAGATAACTGCTCCATTATCTCAAATTCCTTCATTCCCTTCTTTATACCGAGCATCCTAGCTGCTTTGGATAATTCTCTGTTCCTCACTTCATCTACAATCTTAAAAATTGATACTACAAAAGGTTCAGCCTTGATCTTTCTAAATAATAAATCCATAGATTCCATTCCATTTTGGATCATCTTTTCTGCCAATGTAATTTCTTCATGTCTACGCTTCAGGTTTCTATCGACTATTTCTGCAATTTGATCTATATTAACTAATTTTATTCCAGAAATTGTGGCAATCTTGTCATCAACAGTCCTTGGATTAGAAAGATCAAATATCATCATTCCATCATTTTTCCTTTTACAATTAAAAATTCTATCATAAGTAATGAGATAATATGGGGCAGTCGTAGAAACAAAGATGATATCTGTTTTATCAAAATTATGGAGTGCATCTTCAAACTCTATTGGGGTTCCACCA
The DNA here is from genome assembly GCA_036379735.1 of Nitrososphaeraceae archaeon. Classification (GTDB taxonomy): domain Archaea; phylum Thermoproteota; class Nitrososphaeria; order Nitrososphaerales; family Nitrososphaeraceae; genus TA-21. The sequence continues at coordinate 4,311 of DASVGC010000095.1, read as the reverse complement.
ACAGTAATAGAAAACGATTTTGCTCTTTCATAGGTTCTGCTTGCAACCTCAAAGTTGACCTGTCTCTTCTTGAGAGATTTGGCGACTAGCGTTGCGCCTTCACCTGTTCCAATCAATAATACTTTTTTATTTTGAAAATCGTCAAAATGTTCCTCTGCCAAATTAACTGCCATTGAACCTATTGATACACTTCCTTTATTCAGACCTGTGTTGGTTCTAATTCTACTTCCAACTTTTATTGCATGTTCAAAAATTAACGGAATAAATGAATCAACATAGCAATTTTGGCGAGAGTATTCAAAGGCCCTTTTAACTTGACCCAATATTTGATCCTCTCCAACTACAAGCGATTCGAGCCCTGATGTCAATCTCAAAAGATGGTGTATTGCATCTTTTCCCTCATCAATTTCAGCTGATTCAAATGATAAATCCACAAGTCCTGTAATGTTTCTCCATGTATCAAAGATCTTTTCTACATCTATCCTTTCTAGTCCCAGAAAAAGTTCTACCCTATTGCAGGTTTGAAGTATAACACATTCTCTGATGTCGCCGCTTGTCAAAAATACTCGATGAGCCTTGGCAATATCCTTGAAAGTAAATTTTTCGAGTACATGTATTGGAGCTTTCTTGTGAGTTATTCTCACATTCAATAGTTTTAGCTCATCGGTGACTACGGCATTCATGGTTTATTCACCTTTTCCCAATTATTCAACATATGTAATGCAGTCATTTTTGCTTCGTTAAGCTTATTTGATCTTAACAAATGTTGGATATTTTTATCTTTTATTAATGAATATAAGAATTCCTTTCTTTCCCTTACAGTACCAATCCTTCGCTTTGCTTTCTTTCTGGCAAATTCTTGTAAGATGATGTTGCTGATATCTGAATCATTTATACTCCTATGAACCATTCTTTCAATTTTCATTCTTATTTTTCTGGCCATTATTGGACTTTTGCCAGAAGTTGAAATTGCAACTTGTATTAGACCTTCATAGTTTACCAATGAGGCATATGAAAAATCGCTTATTGCTGGATCATCAGCAGCATAGACAAACGCTCCCATTGATCTTCCCTTTTCCACGAGTTTCCTATTCAAAGCTCTGTCATCAGTCGCTGCTAGAATCAAAAATACTTCATTGAATTGATCTAAAATTTTGACATCCTTGATTCTACTTTTTATCAAGTTGATTTTCCCATCGGTCATCAATTTTTTGAGTTGAGTATTGAGTCTGCTAGTTATTACCGTGATTTCACAGTCTTGATCCAAAAGTCCATTTATTTTCCGGAGGCCTTCGGTACCGCCTCCTACCACGATCGCCTTTTTGTTATTTACGTTGAGATCTACTATCAATTGGGAACTCCTAGTGATCTATGCATTTGACGGTAATGTCTTTATTTAATCATTCCTTGGAGTTATTATAATCAAATATTCTATATTTTTGGCTTTTAATGACTTTTTTAACATGCTTAAGAGTATCATATAGTATATATACAATAACGACGTTATAATTTTTAATGACCTCAGATCTGAATATGGACTATAGCAAGTATGACTTTAAAGATTCTACAGAGCTTTACGTATATTTAAGTAAAAAGGGGCTTTCTAGAGGAACCGTTGAGGAGATTAGCAAATTAAAGGGCGAACCTGATTGGATGCGAGAATTTAGATTACGATCATATGATGTTTTTCTGAGCAAACCCATGCCAAACTGGGGTGGTGATTTATCAAGAATTGATTTTCAGAATATCTACTACTATGCGAAAGCATCTGAAAAACAAAGCAAAAGTTGGGACGAAGTTCCAGAATCGGTAAGGAACACTTTTGAAAAATTGGGAATTCCTGAAGCAGAAAGAAAATTCCTTGCTGGAGTCGGTGCACAATATGAATCAGAAGTGGTATATCATAATCTTAGAGAAGATTTAGAAAAACAAGGAGTGATATTTGCTGATACTGATACTGCGGTAAAGAAATATCCTGATATTTTGAAGAAACACTTTGGTAAGGTAATTCCTCCTGAGGATAACAAATTTGCGGCATTAAACAGCGCTGTATGGTCTGGAGGATCGTTCATCTATGTTCCACGGAATGTAAAGGTTGATCTTCCGCTTCAGGCATATTTCAGAATTAATGCGGAAAATATTGGTCAGTTTGAAAGAACTCTTATCATAGCAGATGAGGGCGCAGAAGTACATTACATTGAAGGATGTACCGCACCTGTGTATACGACTGAATCACTTCATTCTGCAGTAGTAGAACTAATCGCAAAGAGAGGCGCAAAAATAAGATACACCACCATTCAAAACTGGAGTAAGGACGTCTATAATCTAGTGACGAAAAGAGCATATGCTTATGAGAATGCTACAGTGGAGTGGATAGATGGAAACCTGGGAAGTAAATTAACGATGAAATATCCAGGTGTTTACATGCTTGGTAAAAGAGCACATGCCGAAGTAATTTCAATTGCTTTTGCTGGAAGTGGACAGCATCAAGATGCCGGAGCAAAAGCAGTACATCTTGCTCCCGAAACAACATCTAGAATAACAAGTAAATCTGTAAGTAAAGATGCAGGACGAACAACTTATCGAGGACTGTTGCATGTTGCGAAAGGTGCAACAGGTGTTAAATCTAATGTCCGATGTGACGCTTTACTTCTTGACAAGAACTCTCGAACAGACACTTATCCATATGTAGAAGTCAATGAAGATGATGCCACTATTTCGCATGAAGCAACAGTAGGCAAGATAGGCGAGGATCAAATTTTCTATCTAATGAGTAGAGGATTTTCAGAATCAGATGCATTGTCGTTGATTGTTGGTGGTTTCATGGAACCATTTACAAAAGAGCTACCAATGGAATATGCTGTTGAACTCAACCGACTGCTAAAGTTAGAGATGGAAGGCTCAGTTGGATAAATAAGTAACAGGACCAACCTACACTCTTTATTTTTAATCTACAGACACGTGCACTTGACCGTCCTTTAGTGAATCTATTCATAGAGTCATTTTTTCTTTTTCTTATGGAATTGAAATCCTTATAAGCCTCCTTTATGTGATTTCTTTCTGAATCATAGAGGTTTATGGAGAACTCTAAATGGATTTTACATATCTAATCATGCAATTTTTCTTTACTCCGCACTATGTTGAGAATCCTCCACTGCCATTCTCGTTTTTCTCAATGATTATAGCAGCTCTTATTGCTATTGTCATGAATATTGCGTTCGCACTACTCAGGAAGAAAACAACTGATATAGAAAAAATGAGTAAGATTATGAAAGAATCAGTTGAATTTAGAAAGCAGATGATGGCGGCTGTCAAAAAACAAGACAAGGCGCTGATTGCTGAATTAAAGAAAAAGCAGGCTTATGTAAATAAAATGAATATGGAAATCCAACAACAGCAAATGAAACCTATGTTCATCTATATGATACCGTCCTTCCTGCTGTGGATTCTGGTTTTTCCTACCATTTTTGGACAAGTAGTAGCACTTTCGCCAATTCACCCTGATATTCCATGGATAACATGCAATGCAGATAACGTAAAAAATGACACACAGCTAAAGGAGGATGGAAATCCAAAAGGTCCTTGTAAAATTGAAGGTCAGGTGTACCTGTGGGGATGGTTTCTAATTGTTAATTTTGCTTTTAACGGAATAATTTCAAAGCTTACAAGGACGAACCTACCAAGTGTAACAGGCTAGTCAGTCATCCTTACATTTAGATAAATTGAAAAGGTGCAAACTATTATGCACATATGGATATTTTCACTTTATGTTTTGTAATCTTGATATTAAGTGAGATAGGCGGTTTGTAGGATGAGAAATTATACTGTTATAATCATCCATCGTATCTAGATCTTTAGACAGGTTTGGAGACTTGACAATAACAGTCCGTGCGCCGGTCTTTCTTGAGGACTGAACGTGGTTGTTATAACTATTATTGTCGTACGAGGTTTTGAAAAGGTCAAACGGCCGTCTTATCAGCAGGTTAGTTCCATCCATTCTTGTTGAAGGGACAATTATTGAGCATTTGTTAAGTTTACTCGCTACTGATAACAATAATTCAATTTCGCTTGGATCTAAAAAAATCAGATCTATGGGCACTACAATATTTGTATTTATCAGAGCTTCATTACAGAATTCATCCCCGACCATGACTGCATAGTTCACTCCCTTTTCCTTTGAGAAAATGAATTTAACATCGTAATGTTTGGAAATTTTTTCTACCCTTTCATCCGCGGATATAGTTACTATTGTAGTGATTCTCTTGCATTTTTTCAAGGCAAGAATTGTTGATTTCAGCATCAATTCAGTTA